>NZ_JBTRXV010000009.1:0-77531 GCF_054608695.1 Thiomonas sp. | reverse complement strand
TCGCAAGCGCCGCCGCACCGATTCGTCCAATCGTTTCGTCACCATGTCTCGCATCCCATTCTGGCCAAGTATCGGTACAACGCATGAACGGCTCAACGGTTGTCATGATTTACGGAAAGATCAATAAGGTGAAACGCGGCTGATACGGCGCAACCGCGGCGCATCAGCATCGGTCACTTCGACAAGAGTCGTTGATGCGGCGCGGAGTGGGCCATGCACTGGAGGTCACGCGTTCCAATGTTGTTCTTTAACCGTTCCTCGCCGATCCGTCTCAACCTTGCCCTGCAAGGGGGCGGCGCTCATGGAGCATTCACCTGGGGGGTGCTGGATGCTTTGCTGGAGGATGGCCGCTTCAGTTTTGATGGCGTCAGTGGCGCCAGCGCTGGAGCGATGAATGCCGTGATGCTGGCTGAGGGGCTACGCCGAGGCGGGCGCGATGGTGCTCGTGATCTGTTGGCCACGTTCTGGACCCGTGTCGCTGCCCATGTGCCCATCGGGTTCATCATGCCCACCGACGAAAGGGCCGATGTGGCCTTGACCCCCGCGGCGCGCCTGATGCTGCAGTGGGCCCAATTCATCTCGCCGTATCAGTTCAACCCCTTGAACCTCAACCCATTGCGTGAGGTCTTGGGCGAACTGGTGGACTTCGACGCGTTGCGCACGACCGCGTCGCCCAGCTTGTTCATCGCCGCCACGCGCGTGGCGACAGGTCAGCTACACTTGTTCCGCAACCCTGAACTCGGCGTCGAAGCCTTGTTGGCCTCGGCGTGTTTGCCTAATCTGCAACATGCCGTTCAACTGGACGGCGCGATGTATTGGGATGGCGCCTTTGCCGCCAACCCTGCCGTTTTGCCCCTGCTATTCACAGGTGCTAGCGACACCTTGCTGGTTCTACTCAGCCCGCTCCAGTCGGTGTCGACGCCGCGCAGCGTGCAGGGCATCCGGGAGCGCACCCTGGAACTGGCGTTCACGGCACCATTCCTGCGGGAAATGCAGATCATTGCCCACATCCACGATTTTGTCGCCTTGTCGCCCATGCGCTTCGGTCGGCTGGAGCGACGCATCATGCGTTCGCGCTTCCACTTGATCGAGGCCCATGCGCTGATGCACGACCTTGCGGCCGAAACCCGACTGACCCCGCATTTGCCCTTTCTCGAACACTTGCGAGACCTTGGTCGCGAGCAGACGATGACATGGCTGGACCAACACCGCGCCAAACTCGGACGGCAATCCAGTCTGGATTTGTCTGCGCTGTTCGGTTGAACTTGTGGCAAGCCAATGCGGCTGATCCCATCCCTGCACCGCAGGTGCTCCGGAAGGGTCATCCGACTCCAAGAATCGGCCAGGCATGCCCCGCCCACGTCATGCGGCAGTCACACACAGGGGTTTCAATCACCTTTTATGTGACTTCACGTGGGGCGAGGTCGCTCCTGTGACACGGTCGTTCCCAGCAGAGCTCACCCACCTCGCGCAAGGCTATTTTGCGATCAAGGATCGCGTCCTCAATGATGTACGTCCCATGATTGAAAACACGATACCAGCAGCACCGTGGCACTCGGGGAGACAACATGCCCCCTGGTTCGTGCCGCCGGCGCGGAGCAAGGGGCCCGAACTTTCAGCCGATCCCCTGGCGATCGGGCTCTCGTTCAAAGCGAGTCATGCCTACGCGCAAGCTGCCATCTGGTTACGCAAGGCCGCTGACCACGGCAACTCGGTGGCTCAGTTCCATCTGGGCTTCTTGTATGCCCACGGTCAAGGTGTCTTCAAGGATTTCGTGCAAGCAGCTTTTTGGTATGGCAAGGCTGCAGCGCAGGGCCATGCCGGCGCACAGTGCGCTCTGGGCATCTTTCACAAACAAGGCCAGGGCGTGGCCCAAGACTTCGCGCAAGCCGCCCTCTGGTTCCGCGAGGCGGTCGAACTCGGTGAGAGCACGGCGCAATACCACTTGGGCGACCTCTATCAGGAGGGGCTTGGAGTTCCGCAAAACGACGCTCTCGCGGCCTTCTGGTTTCGTCAGGCCGCCGATCAGGGACATATCGCTGCCCAGTACCGCCTGGGCGTGATGTGCCGTGAGGGATTGGGTCTTCCCCAGGATTTCGCGCAAGCTGCGCGCTGGCTACAGCTTGCGGCGGAGCAGGAATATGGTCCGGCACAGCTTGAGCTGACCAGTCTCGTTCAAAGTGGTCAAAACGAACCGAAGAGTGACAGTCCCACGTCATTGCAGTTTGCCTCGATGGGATTTAACGCAGCGTGATCGTCACCAAGGCAGTGGGTTCAGAGTCCGTCATGAAACTGTCATCGTGCGGTGGTGAACTCGTGCAAGATTCACTCTACGTGCGCCGCTTTGCCGCGCCCTCTCCATGACGAATCCGGTCAAGCATCCCGTACTGCGGGTCATTTTTACTTTGCCTCCGTCCGACTGTGACGACTCGAATGCGCAGATCGTCACTGGCGATGAAGCCCTCCAGCGTTTACAACCCGGCGATGCCACGCTGTTGCTGCTGTTCGCGGTGTATGCGATGGCTGGACGACTGTCGGCACTCGAGCTGCTTGTGCCGCAACTCTCCATGCAAGCAGCCACAGCACATGAAAAATTATCCCACTCGTTTTTGCCGATGCGCGCCATGTCGCCTCGGTCGCACTCGCCGTGGCGCTGGACTGGACCGTGATGCAATGGATGTCGATCGCCGCGGCTGGGAGTTGCTGGTGGCCATCGTTGCTGCGGCGTTCTGGCAGGCGGCGTGAGGGCTCAACCCTTTCCGCCACTCTCCTTCTCCTTCATTTTTCGCCTTAGAATTTATCCATAAATAGGTAAACTATCGCTCCGAGCCGCTGGATGTGCGGCGTCGGAGCAGTGCGTTGGGCAAGCGAGCGGAATCCTGGGTGGTGACGGACGCGTTCTGGCAGCGCGTGGAACCGCTGGTTCCTCAGCGAGTCGCGCCGGAGGACAAGGTGTATCGGCGCAGGCCCGGTGCTGGTCGGCCGCCGAAGCCGGCACGTCAGGTATTCGAGGCCATCGTCTACGTGCTGCGCACGGGCTGCCAGTGGAAGGCGCTGCCCAAGGAGCGCTTTGGAAGCGCCAGCGCCGTGCACAAGCGCTTCCTTGAATGGGAGAAGGCTGGGTTCTTCGAGGCGCTGTGGCGAGCCGGGTTGGCCGAGTACGACGAGATGCAGGGCATTGCTTGGGCGTGGCAGAGCGTGGACGGTGCGATGATGAAGGCGCCACTGGCGCAGGAAGCTGTCGGACCGAACCGGACGGATCGGGGGAAAAAAGGGGAGCAAGCGCCACCTGCTGGTGGACGGCCGTGGCGTCCCGTTGTCGCTCATCGTGACCGGGCCAACGTCAATGACGGCAAGCGCCTGGACGAGGTTCTGGGCGCCATCATGGTCAAGCGCGAGAGCCCGCCGGTGCGCCGCCACAAGCACCTGTGCGCCGACGCGGGTTACCGCAGTGCCGACAACGCGCGCACCATCGAACAACACGGCTACATTGCCCACGTCGTCGACCGCCGCAAAGAGGCCGACATCAAGCGGCGCGACCCGAGGAAAAAGGCGCGGCGCTGGGTTGTCGAGGTCTGCCATAGCTGGTTCAACCGCTTTCGCAAGCTGCTCGTGCGCGACGAGAAGCTTGCGCGCAGTTTCCTCGCGCTCAACCACCTCGCCGCAGCCATCATCGCCTTCCGGAAAGTACCGTTGAAGCTCAACATAATTTACGGATGAAATCTTAGGAAAAAAGCCCTTACTTCGCCTTCTTCGGCCTGCCAGTCTTGATCGCGGGGACGGCTTCCAGGGCTGCGAGCAAAGCAACATCCGACAGCGTTGCCAGCAAGGCAATGCCAGCGCGCAGCACTTCGCTTTTCTTGGCTGGGCGCTTCACATCCACCAGCCGATCTTTCAGCGCGTCGAGTACGGCATACTCGTTGCGCGGAATAGTGAAACTGTCGCGCACGAGTTTGAGCTTGGGGGGCTTGGCCGCGGACGCGGGCGTTGGCTTGACTGCCTTGGCGGGGGCGGTCTTGCGCCCAGGCGCCTTGACTTTGGCTTGCACCCGCGTTGTCGGCGTAGCCTTGACGGTTGGCGCGAGCTTGCCGGTTTTGCGCAGGACGGGCGTTGCTGCGCGCACCGGTGTTTGTCCAGCTTTACTGGTTTTGACGGAAGAGCCGGTATTGGCGACTTGCATGGCGAACTCCTGAAACAGGTAAATGGAGTAAACAGTTTATACCGTATATGCCAATATAGAAACATGACTCCAACACACCAGGGCGAACAGCGGCGTGACGCTTTGATGGCCACACATTCATGTGCAACGCCGAACACGTAAAGCCCCACGCGAATGCCCATCACCTCGCCGTACTCAGTCATCAGGCCACGCAGCGCGTTGATCTGCATCGTGCGCACCTTCACCCGTTGCTGACGTACACGGTGCATGGCTAGCACTGCCTGCTGATCCTCACTCTTGACCGCGACCGCTTTGCCGGGCTGCTGCACTGCGAGCCAGATCGCTCGGGCGTCGGCTGCATCGCTCTTGTTGCCGATGTTGAACGCCTTGACGAACCGCGCCGGCATGAGCCTGACCTGATGCCCGAGCTTGGGTGAGCTCACGAGCCCAGTGCTGCGCACCGCCGCATGCCTCCATTCCGATCAGGCACGGCGCGCGATTGACGAAGTACTGCACAAAGCCGGCGCGCTTGATCGCCTTGTTCACGATCTCCCCCGTGCCGCTATCGACGTGGTGCACCTGGAACACCTGCTTTGCGCTATCCACTCCAACTGGCATAAGCTGCATCTCGGATCCTCCGGTTTGCCTGTGAAGATCTCCATGATCTTCCTTCTTGGGCACTCTGATGCCGTCGGCCCGTGAGGACCCACCTGTCACTCGGTCAGGCTTCTCGCCCGGGACGCTGGGTGGGAGACGTTCATCTCGTTCACTCCAGAGTTCCCTCAACGATGAGGGGATGGAAAGTGACGTCCTGCCTGGACTTGACGCGGTCCGAAATCGGCGCGCTCAGCGCACCGTCACATCGCGGTCAGGGTGGGGGAATTTGGGTGGCCATCAGGAATGCGACCCGCATGAATGCTCACTTTTTGAGCATTTTGGGTGTGCCGATTCCCATGGAAAGCGTTATTGGGGAAACTGATTTCTGAGGGATTTGAGGATGCAGACGCCCGACTTTTCCCGCAGCCGCATCGACGCCATGATCAACCTGAACGATCCGCTGGCGGTGCTGGCCACGCGGCTGCCGTGGACGCAACTGGAAGCGGCGCTGGCCGTCAAGTTCGAGCGCCGGGCGCGTGACGGGCAGGTTTTTGAGAGCAGCGACGACTCTCGCCGCCCAGGACTGCTCCCCGGAGGTCGACAATTGTGCTCGTAATTGCTGGATATTGCAGGGGTTAGCAACTGTCTTTGAAGTCAAGCTGAAATAGGGATGCGCACGCGCTTTGTTGCGTTCCATGAAGCAGGGTTCCGGAGCATGGCGTTGAGGATGGTCAGCAGCTTGGCGCATGCAGGCGACGATGGCGACCTTCTTGGGCTTGCCCGCGGCGATCCAGCGGCTGTGGAAAACTTTGATCGCCGGGTTGTGCTGGATCGCCACCATCGTGGCCATGGGCAACCACCGCACGCACGTTGCTGCGGCCGCCCCAGATGCGGCGCTTGCCCTTGCGCAGCCCCGAGTCATCGGCCAGGGGCGCGACACCGACAAGCTTGGAGATCTGACGCCGCCCGAGGCTTCCCAACTCGGGCGGCGTTGCCGTCAAGGTCAGGATCGTCACCGGCCCGCGCCCTTGACGCTGTCCAGCAGTATGCGCTGGTCCTTGAAGTGCCGGTCGATGTCGTCATCGACTTCCCGGTCGATGGCCTGGAGCTGCTTGACCAAGGTCTTGAGAACGCTCTTGATGCTGCGCACCGACTGCTTGACAGTCGCGTGCTCGAGGGGATTGCCCTCGGCCACGCGCATGTCCACGAGTTGGCGCCGGCGCGTCATCAGCTCGGCCAGGTGCCGTCTGTGCTCATCGAGCATCGGGATGATGGACTTGGCCCGATCCTTGGGCGCGCCAGCAGGTCGGCGAAGTCGCACAGCGTGCGGGCATCGACCTGATCGGTCTTGGCCAACACCCCCATGGACTTGGCGAAGTCACGCGCCTGCCTGGGGTTCAGGCATGCCACCGTGATGCCCGCGCCTGGCAACGCGCACACCAGGCCGCGCTCGTAGCCACCGGTGGCATCAAGAACCGCCAGGTCCGCCGCGGCATCCTTGAACTTCGTGATCAGCTCGCCCACCCATTCACATCATTGACCACACGCTGATCGGCCGTGCCCAAGCAGACATCCAGATGCTGCCTGGGCACGCCCACACCCGCGTTGGGCCGTTGATCGCGATTCGCGACCCCACCTTGCGGATGCATGTTCATGATGGACAACTGTTCGGGCTACACGGTTGAGATGAAACGTGCCCCCGACAGGTGGCCGAGGGGCGTCTGTCGTCGGTTTCTGGAGCTTGCGTGCCTTGAGGAGGGCGTGGTCGGCGTCACGGAGCGAAGAGGCGCCGTCGCGATGTTGACCGTCGCGGAGAACCTGGTGGTACTGGATGCGCCGCCGTTGATCCAGCGCGCTGCTCGGCCTCTTGGGTGAGGGCCGCCAGGCGCTGGCGGCGTGCCTGGGTCTGCTGCGGCGCGCGCTGCGGCTCAGGGGCCCAGACCCGGCGCAGCCCCTGCCAGGAGGTCTGGCCGATCCCCTCCCGGCGGGCGTCCGCGCAGCGCTGGGCGTGGATCGGCTCGAGGATCGCGGCGCGCTCGGCATCGCGCCGCCCCGGCACGGCCCAGGATGAACTCCAGGGGCTGAGCGCTTGGGCCGACGCGCGGCGATGGCAACCCTTCCCGATGGTCTCCCAACGCAGCCGCCCGCGATCGGCCACCAGCACCACGCGCTTGAGCGGGTACGGCGACAGCACCTCGTCGACCACGCTGGACAGCGCCGGCGCCTCGGCCGTGTTGCCCTCCCAGACCCTGTGGGGCAGCGGCCATCCTTCGGCCGTCTGCACCACGCCGCGCAGGAACTGGCGGCGGATGTCCCCGTCCTTGGACAGGCCAACCTGGCGCACATCGCCCTCCAGTTCGCTCGGCCCCTCCACGCCCATGGCGGGCCTGTCGTCGAACACGACCGACAGCTCCTGGTCGATCAGCGGGCGCAGCAACCCGGCAAGCTGTGCCTGCACCTCATCCTGATGCCCGACCAGCGCGTCCAGCGCGCGCAGCAGTTGCTGAGGCGTGACCTCTCCTGGGGCGCCAACCGCGGCAGCGCCACCGTCTGCAGCCAGCGCAGGACGCCGAGTTCGACTTTCTCCACTTGCCATGGTGGCACCAGTCCCAGTGCACTGGTGAACAAATTATCGACGCCCAAGCTCATGCAACCCCCGATTGGATCCACGCAACACCAGCCTGCGGACATGTGGACAAACCGCTGAAGCAACTTGCCCACATGTCCGCAGGCCCCAACTGCCACCAGCTATTGTGATTGTTGCTTTCCACGCGAAACGGCATAGAGCCCATCTCGCCATATCGACTTGCGACCATTGCACACCGCTCACATTGGATGCCCGTAAACCGGTCGCCAACGAAAACGCTGCCATGTCCGCAAGACACGCTGGCAACTCGGCCAGGAGTCGTTGCGCCTCGTCCCGCGTCAAGAAGCGAATGCGCCGAATCGGCTCCTTCAGCATCCGAATCTTGGCTGCCTTGTCCAGCCATTCCCAATCGTGCTCGCACTTGCGCAGAATCGCGCTAAATCTCCTGGTCAGTTTGGAGCGATGAGCGATGCCAACCCCAATCTGCCTGAAGACTTGTCCGCCTTTCAGGATTACAAGATTACGGGATATGACCGATTTGTAATGCCCCGGTAGGCCCTCCGTCATGGTCGGCATACTAGAGTGGAACCCATGCTGAAACCGATTTCAGCAGGGCCCGACCGGGCCATTTCCCCTCTCGAAAGGAGTCAGTCATGAAAACCTGCAAATTTGTTCCGAGTCTGTTGCTGGCCGGCGCCCTGGTCGCGCCCCTGGCCGCGTATGCCGCACAGCCCGTTCACTCCGCCCCCGGCGAGATCGGCATCGTCTTCCACGATGCCCCAGGCACCCAAACGCGCGAGCAGGTGCAGCGCGAACTCGATGCCTTTCGCCGCAACCCCGTCTCGGCAGATGGTTATTGGCGCCAGGTCGGCGGCGGGATCGGCTGGGCAATCGTGCCCCACGCCTACAAACTGCAAAATGGACAGCTGCTGCACGCCGATCGCTTCGACCACAGCACTCCCCGGCCGGATCTGAATATGACGGCTGAAGAACGGCAGATGGCTCGGGAACTATACACCGGCGGTTGAGGATGCCACGCGTCCGGGCTTTGCCAAACGGCAAGCCACGCGGCTTCGTCGCGGCGCCCAGACCGGCTGTCGAGATGCCCGTCAGTCCGGCATGTCGGATCCGACGGGCACTCTGCTCGCTTTTCCCGCGCTGGCGCTCGCTGCCGGCAGTGGGCACGAACATTCGCAGGCATGAAGGGCATGCACGGGGAGTTCCACGGCGAGAGCGACTGGCTTGGGCATCCTGACGCCTCATCCCAAGTGACCCGCATCATCAAGGTCACCACCACGGACTTGACGGTGAAGGCTGGCGAAACCGCCGAATTCGAGGTCGCCAACATGGGCAAGCTCGACCACGAATCTGTGCTTGGCGAGGCTGCCGAACATGAAGATGGAGCATCCCAACGGCGTCAGTGTCGCGCCCGGAAAGACTGCTTCGCTGATCTGGACGTTCACCAAAGTCGGCATGCTTTTAAGTATGGCTGTCACCTCCCCGGACACTTTGCGGCGTGGGTTGCTGCCGGTCAAGTCGCCCGCTGAGTGCCCATGCAAAAGCTGCGCGTCATTCCGATCCTGATCCTGTTGCTGTGCGTGGCCGTCCCCACTGCCGGCTGGGCTTCGCTCATGAACGGCGCGCATTGCAAGCACACGACTCCATACGAAGCGGAAAACCTGCCTGGCGCCGGGCACGACGCCACTGTGCAAAGCCCGGAAGCTGCCCACGGCAGGGGCCATGACGCTTCAGGCGAGCCCGCCAGTCCCGGCAGCCCGAACGACTCCAACGCGTGCAAGTGCGGCTGCAACAACGATGTTTGTGCCTCGTCCTGCGACGGAGCTGCGGCATTTTCACGGCACGGGCGTTGCCTCCTCGATCCGGGCAAGCAAATTGCTGGCTCCATTGCGCCGTGGCAGCTTGCGATTGCGCACGGCAGGGTCTCGCTAAGACCCCCGATCTCCCAGAACTGAACCACTCGCTGCGCCGCCTCTTCGGGCGGGGTCGTGCCGCGTCCGCGGCATTGCGTTCAGTTGCTTGGGAGATTCGTCATGAAAACCTGTGTGAAATGCAGCAGCAAACAGTGTGAGGGCGCTGGCTGGAAGTGTCTCGTGTGTGGGTATATGCCGCCACAAAAAGACGGATTCGTGATTCTGGCACCCAATATGGTGGAGATGAATGACGGTTATCATGTTGCTTTATTTTCAGAATGCGCTGCGATAGAAACTCATCATTTTTGGTTTGTCGTGCGCAGAAAAATAATCATGGATTTTCTCAAATCCGAGTTTCCATATTCAACAAGCATGTTGGAAATTGGCTGTGGAAACGGGTTTATTCTATCGGATATCCAGAAAAATTTTCCGGGCCTGACGCTATGCGGCAGTGAGGCCTCGCTCGAGGGACTGCACCATGCGTCGACACTCTCCGTCGAGGCAAATTTGATTCAAATGGACGCCAGATCCATACCATTTGAGGAGGAATTTGACATTATCGGAGCGTTTGACGTACTGGAGCATATCGATCTCGACGAGAGAGTCCTTCAGCAGATGTATTGTGCATGTAAACCGGGCGGTGGGATCTTCTTGACTGTGCCACAGCATCAATGGTTATGGAGCAGCACAGATGAATATGCTGGCCACAAACGACGCTACTCGCGCGCCGAATTGGTGCGCAAAGTTGAGGCGGCGGGCTTTCGCGTGCACCGCGTCACCTCATTTGTTTTTTTGCTCCTCCCCCTCATGGTGATTTCACGGTTGCTGCAGAGAAATTCGAAAAAATCAAAGAACCCAGTTGATGAAGGGTTCCGAATCGGGAAATTCACCAATCGAATCTTGCAAGTTTTGCTCGAAATTGAACGTTGGCCGATCAGGATGGGAGTTTCCCTGCCGATGGGGGGATCGTTACTGCTCGTCGCAAGAAAGCCCTGACTTTGAACAAACGCAGGGGTTGAACGGCGCCCCACTCGGCGTGCGCCAGTTCCGCAGGGATTGGCGCACCGCTGGCACACCATCAGAAGGCTTCCTCGCCAACGGCGGGGCCGAAATTCGCCTCGCCGTGCAGGTTTTCGGGTGTGATGCGGGCCAGCAACGGGTCGAATCCGTATTCCCCGGGTGCCCCGACTCAATGACGAGGCGGCCGCCCTCCTCGCCCTGATGGCCACCCAAACTGGCGGACTGAGGATGCCGATTCGATCTCCGCCATGCTCAGCCAGCTCGCGTGCTTGGGTGTGTCGTGGAACTGCACGCGGCGCAAGGGCTTTGCCGCCGCGCGCTTGCCCAGGGCATCGTCGAAGGACTTCCTGAAGTGGGTGTTCAGGTTGTCCAGCACCAGGTAAACGCGACGCGCCTTGGCGTACGCATGGGTCAACAGATCGCTGACGAAGGCAACGAAGTCGATCTTGCCCCGCTGCTGCGTGACTTCGACGATTCGCTGACCGGCCTTGGGCTCGACGGCCACGAACAGATGGGTCGTGCCGTTGCGCACGTACTCGTCGTCCTGCTTGGTCGGGCTGTGCGCAGCCATCGGCAGCGGATCGCGGCTGTGGGCGAGGAGTTGCAGACTCTTCTCGTCGATGCAGATCACGGGTTCAGCCTTGGACAGCGGGCGGGCGTACAGTTCAAGCAAGGCGTACATGCGGTGCCGGTCTTCCTCGGTGAAGGCGGCGATGCACCACATCATCCTGCGCCAGGTCTTGAGGTCGTTTTTTTGAGCATGCGCCGCACGGTCTCCCGGCTCACAGTGCCCAGGCCATGTTCCTGGCGGGGTCGTGCAAGCCAGCGCCGTCACCCGAGCTTTGGCGTCGGTGTCGTACTGGCGCGGCCGGCCCGATCGCGCAACGTCGAACACCGCCAAGTCGACTCCACCCTGCAAATAGCCGCCCGAGCACGCCACACGGCGGTGCGCCCGATTCCGAGCACCGCCATGATTTACGCCTCCGGGATGCCTCGATCCAGGCACGACAACACATGAGCTCGATTCACCTCGCGCGATGGATGCAGCCCCTTGCTGCGAATCGCGTCGATGTCAGGTCGATGGCAGGTTGCCGACAACCCGCTGAGCTGCCTGCTGAATATGGAGCAGCGAGAGCCTTTCAGCTTCCTGCTGGTCGCCGCTCAGGACTGCATCGAGGATTCGCGCGTGCTCGTCCCACACTCGATCACGAACGGTCGACGGCTCAAGCACGGTAACCATTGCCCGCCGTAGGTGATTCCAATAGAGGCGCAGTGTCTCCAGAAGCAGCGGATTGCCGGCCGACTCATATATCCACATGTGAAATGACATGTCGGCACTTGTGAGTTCCGCGATACGTCCATCTCGCAGAGCGGCATGCCCGCGCTCCATCAACGCGTCTGCACGCTCCCGCGACAGCTTGTCGCTGTGTCGAGCGGCCAGCTTTGCCGCCATGGGGTCAAGCGACTCGCGCAGCTCATAGAGCGACTCGAAAAAAGCTCGACGTATCGGTGCCACTAGCAAGCCTCGACGGCCGGAGTCCTGCACGAAATCCTGCGATCTGAGTACCGTCAGCGCCTGCGTCACGGGTTGACGTGACACGTTCAGTCTGGCGGCAAGCTCGTCCTGATTGAGACGATCGCCTGGACGAAGGATCCCTCCGCATATTGCCTCCAGAATCGATGAATAGACCTGCTCATACAGGGACGGCGACGTCTGCGGAATGCTGATCTGAATGCTGCGGTGTTGCGCTTGAAACGTGATCGGTGCAATGGGCATATCGGACCTACGAACAACTTCCATGGTGTGCTTTGATGGCAATAAAGTGTTCAAGCTCGCCAACCGTGGGAACTATACAGGGACCTACAGAATCGTCCGGGCGCCACTCGCGCGTGACCATGCACTTCAATGCGACGCGCTCGGTGGACGATCCACCTGACGACGGTTCAGCGATCCGCACCGCGCAGAACAGCCTCCTGGTTGGCCGCAAACTCAGCCGCGTACTCGCGATAGATCTCGGCCGATACCTGAATGACTTGATGCATGCGGTCGTTCATGCGGGACATGGCGCGCGCCGGACGGCCGCCCCACAACCACCCGCTCTTGAGTACTTGTCCTGGAGCGGTACATGACCCCGCGGCAACGAAAGTGTCGTCCATGACGACGGTGCCAGGTGCCAAGGTACTCCCCATGCCGACCAGGACGCGCGCCCCAACGATGCAGTCATGCAACAGCACGTTGTGCCCAATCGTTGACCCTTCGCCGACCCTTACCAGGTGCTCCTCGGAACGCAGAACAGTATTGTCCTGAACGTTCGCGCCCGAGGCGATGGTGACACCGAGCGCGCCGGACTCTAAGACGCAGCCAAACCAGAGGCTGCTACTTTCCCCCATGCGAAGGGTGCCTGAGCCCGTAACAGTCGCCGCCACGTAGCCGTGGTCGCCGCCGCTGATTGCGACCGAGTTCGCAACCCGCTCAATCGCCTTTGACGAACCCATCAGCCCGTCAGCTCGTACGCGTTTATGCAGCTCGTGCAATTCGACTGAAGCTAGAGGTCGCATTGGTACCGCAGGCGACCCCTCACACCACTGCCCGGGGGGCAACACGCTTCGGGGAAAGACCACTGACCCGGCAGCTACGGCGCAGCCCTTTCCGACAATCGCGCCATCCAGTACTGCGACGTTTTCCTCGATGACGCAGTCATCGCCCACGGTGCACGCGTGGACGACTGAGTTAGATCCGATGGTGACACGCGCTCCGAGCTTCGCACTATAGAGCTCGTGCGCGATGTGCACCGTGCTATGCAGGCCGAGATACAAGTTGTCCCCGACTTCGACCGCATGGCCATCACCACGCAGGACGGCAAACGGCCCGAGTATGGCGTCGTTGCCCAACGTTACCCGTCCAAGTACGGCACTCCCAAACCCGCTGGAGCGCGCGGGCCCGTTGAAGGCGGGTCGAACCCCCATGTACTCAAGCACGAAGGGGGAGGCCTCAAGCGCGCTCATGGTTCGCATCGCCAACTGCCCCCCGCGCTTCCAGTCCACCGACCTGTGTCCACACGCCTCAGCCTCAAGTACTTCCGACCCTTGTTGTACGACCAGCAGTGGATGGCCAATAGACCTCGGCCACGCCGGCGTGCCTGTTCAATACCTGAGCCAGTACAAAGAGGAGATCGGAAAGGCGGTTCAGGTACGGCACTCGCGCCGACGATGCGATGGGATCAATCTGTTCGAGGGAAACGATCGCGCGTTCGGCCGAACCACACGTCGTTCGCGCAATGTGACAGATTGCTGCCGGCTCGGATCCGCCAGGAAGAAGGAATTCCGCCAGAGGTGGAAGGCCAGCGTTGAATCGCTCGATCTCTTGACCCACATAGTCGACGCTCTCACTCGAAAGAACAAGTTTTCCGGGCTGACAAAGTTCTGCGCCCAAATCGAACAAGTCGTTCTGAACCATTGCGATCACACGCTGGATATCGGGATCGACGACCTTGCTCATCAGCAAACCAAGCATGGAGTTCACTTCGTCGACGGCACCCAAAGCACAGACGTATGGGCTGTTCTTCCCTACGCGAGTGCCGCCAGCAAGTGAGGTTTCACCAGTGTCACCGGTCTTGGTTGTGATCTGACTCAAGCGATGGCTCATGTCGGAGTTCTCCACTGTTGATCGTCGCTTTGGCCGCTTGGCGTTGAAGGGGTTCTTTTCGATTGTGGGCGGTGCCCGCTCGAGCGCGGCGCCAGACACGTCGATCAAGCTGACTTCCATGCCAGCAAGTGCGCAGACCTGCGCCATGCCGTTGCTCATGGTTCCTACCCCAACCACAGACAATCGATCAATATTCATAGGGTTCCCCAGCGCCCTGTGGGCGATCAAGGCTGTCGAAAAGACACGGCCCGGGTCTTCCAGGCGCGATCCATGTGCTCGAAGGCGCGCTGAACGTCTTCTGGACTCAAACTCGCCGCCACGGCGCTGCAGTAGCCTTCAAAGGCTGCACATCGCGTCGGATCAAGCCGACGCAGGAGAGCGTAGCGATGCAGGGCCAGTTTGTCGTGCCCTTTGCGCGTACTGTCGACAAGCAATTGCTCGGCAGCGTGAGCGCTCCCTGTGGCCGCGATCTCCTTCTTCAGGCGTCGGATTTCCTGACGCGTGAGAAGTGGTCGGACAACATCTTCCTCATGCATGGTCAGAACACCGGCACTTCGCGATAGGTTCCCCAGATGGACTTGAGGCGCTCGATGATGTCACCCATGCTTGCACCAGCGCGCACGAGTTCGATCGTGACCGGCATGATGTTTTGTTTTTCATCCTTGGCCACCGCCACCAGATCATCGAGCAACGTGTTGATCTTCACGCCGTCGCGCTCGCGCCGGATGCGCTGGAGTCGCTCGATCTGCCTCCGCTCGGCAGTCGGATCATGTGGATGAGTTTCCAGGTCAGCCACCTCGCCGGGTTCCTGGAATCGGTTCACGCCAATCACTGGTTTATCCCCGCTTTGCTTGTTCAGCGCCTGCTCGTAGGAGAAGTCCGCGATGTGGCGCTGGAACCATCCTTCCTCGATCAGCTTGATGGTGCCGCCGTTGTTCTCGACCTCCTCCATGATCTCGAAGACCCTGCGCTCGTACTCGTTGGTGAGGTGCTCGACGTAGTACGAACCGCCGACCGGATCCACGACCTCCGTGACGTGCGCCTCTTCAGCGATGATCTGTTGCGTTCGCAGCGCGATCTTCATCGCCTCCTCGGTCGGAATCGAGAAAGCCTCATCCATTCCGTTGGTGTGCAGACTTTGTGCACCACCCAACACCGCCGACAGGGCCTGAATCGCAGTGCGAACGATGTTGATCTTGTATTGCGGCTTGGTCAGCGTGGCGGCTGCCGTTTGACAGTGGAACCGCAGTCGCATCGATTCCGGATTCGTGGCGCCGAAGCGATCACGCATGATCTTTGCGTAGACACGACGTGCAGCGCGGAACTTGGCGATCTCTTCGAAGAAATCTGTTTGGCACACGAAGAAGAACGCCAGGCGAGGCGCGAACTCGTCCACCCGCATGCCGGTCTCCAGCACCGCTTCGACATAGGTGACCAGGTTGCACATTGTGAACGCCACTTCGTGCAAGGGCGACGAGCCAGCTTCGGAGATGTGATAGCCCGATACGTTGATCGGGTTGTAACGTTTCATGTTCTTCGCGCAGTACGTGATGCAATCACGCACGATGCGCACCGATGGCGCGATCGGAAAAACGTACTCCTTCTGCGCCATGTATTCCTTGAGGATGTCCGCCTGGATCGTGCCCGACAGCTTGTTCATGTCGTAGCCGCGCTTCTGCGCAAGTGCCACATACATCGCCAGAAGGATCCAGGCCGACGGGTTGATGGTGAGCGACACCGAAATCTTCTCAAGGTCGATGCCGTCCAGCAGTGCTTGCATGTCGGCGAGTGTGTCGATCGCCACGCCTTCGCGCCCCACCTCACCTTCCGACATCGGGTGGTCAGAGTCGTAGCCCATCAAGGTGGGCATGTCAAAGTCCGTGGATAGGCCGGTTTGACCCTGCGCTATCAAGTATTTGAACCGCTTGTTGGTGTCTTCTCCGGTCCCGAAACCAGCGATCTGGCGCATCGTCCACGTGCGGCTGCGATACATCGTCGGGTACGGTCCACGTGTGAACGGGTATCGGCCTGGCAGGCCGATGTCCTCAACCGGGCGGTCCTCGATGTCAAGCGCTGTGTATGTGCGCTTCAGCGGAAAGCCCCCGTAGGTGAAAAACTGCTCCTTCTTCTCCGTTTGCTTGGCAAGGAACGCGGCAACCTCTGTAGCCTCCCATTCCTTGACTTGTGCTTGCAGCGATTGTTTGGCTTCGGTCGCAGGCTTGGTGTTCATGCTTGTCCTTGAAGGTTGAAGCCGGCAAGCAGCTGCTCTGCGGCTTGGTATGGGGAGATCTGGCGATCTGAGAGTCGTGCGGAGATTGCGGTCAAGGTGCTCTGACGCGCATCCAGAAATCGCTGGGCCAGCAGGTCTTCCGCGGTCTTGAGCATTCGAAACTCTGCGATTCTGCGCAGGCGCTGCTGCCCTGCGCTGGAGTTGCGCATGTGCTGCGAATGGCGATCAAGACATTCGATCAACTGCTCGAACCCCTCGCCCTTGGCAGAGCTGGTGGGAACCACGGGAGGCTGCCACAAGCTACTGCCATCCAACGACAGACCCATGGTGAGCATTGCCTTGAGATCACTGATCGTACGGTTGGCGTCCGAACGGTCGCACTTGCTGACAACGTGGATGTCCGCAATTTCCAGGATGCCTGCCTTGATGGCCTGAATGTCGTCGCCCAGGCCAGGTGCCGATACGACAACGACGGTGTGAGCGGCCCTCGCAATCTCGACTTCAGCCTGACCGACGCCGACGGTCTCAATGACGACATAGTCGAATCCGGCGGCGTCGAGAACGTCGACCGCTTCCAGCGAGGCGCGCGCCATGCCGCCGTGGGCACCGCGTGTAGCCATGCTTCGGATGAATACGCCCTCGTCGTTGACGAGTTCCGACATGCGAATACGGTCTCCCATGATGGAACCGCCGGAGTAGGGGCTGGAAGGGTCGACGGCGATGATTCCGACACGCTTGCCCAGCGCACGCAGTTTCAGCGTGAGCATCGAAACCAAGGTGGACTTTCCACTGCCCGGCACGCCTGTGATGCCGATGACACGCGACCTGCCCGCCTTGGCGTACAGGCGCGCGAACGCAGGACGACACTCCGGCGAGGCGGCCTCGGCGCGGCTCATCAGGCGCGCCATGGCCGCGTTGTCGCCTGCAAGTGCGCGCTCGACAAGCGCGTCGGAGCGTACAGGCGTGGCCATCATGCGGTGCTTGAGGTCAGGCGTTGGGCCATCTGCCTGAAGACCTCGCGGTCGTCGATGACCCGGCGTGCCTTGAAGTCGGTGCGCGGATAAGTTCCGGGTTCTACGACTTCGATCATCGTGCGCAGCCCGAGCATGGTATGCACCGAGGCAGCCACCTGGCTCCTGAACGCCTCCAATGCCTGAGCGCCCTTGGCGGTCAGGTCCGGCGTGGCTTCCACTCGAAGCAGCAGCTCATCCATGTGACCGTCGCGACTGATCACGATGCGGTGTTCGCCGCCGTAGTCGTCCAGCTTGCTCAACGCCGCATCGATCTCGCTCGGATAGACGTTTTCACCGCGTATGGTGAACATGTCATCAATGCGGCCGAAGATGCCCTGAGGCAGTCTGGGATACGTGCGCCCGCAGGGTGTCTTCTCGTTGGTCCAGAGCGCGAGGTCTCCGGAGATCAACCGGATCATGGGCTGCGAAGTGCGCTCCAGATGCGTGTAGACCGGCGTGCCACGCTGCCCATAGGGAACGCGCTCGAAGGTAGCCGGGTCGCACACCTCCGTGTAGCAGACATCCTGCCAGCAGAGCATGCCCATTGACGACTCAGCTGATGCCGCCACGTTCATGAAGGGCGACATCTCGGCCATCGATCCGCAGTCGAAGACCTCAGCCTTATACGCCTCCTTGATGCGATTGCGTACGCCCGGCACGGAAGCACCCGGTTCACCGGAAAAGAACATCCGCTCGACGCCGAAGTCTGCGGCGCTCAGGCCCTCTTTCGTTGCCGTCTCGGCCAAGTACAGCGCATACGAAGGCGTGCCATAGAAGGCCTGGGGCCTCATCATGTTTAGCCACTGCACCGCTCGCGAGGACATTCCTGGCGCTCCGGCACCAAAGGGGAATGCTTTGGCGCCCAGTCGTTCTGCGCCGGCAAGCGCGCCCCAGCTACCCATGTAAAGGCTCAAGATGGCGGCGACAAAGACAATGTCGCCCGGCCGGATTCCCATTCCCCACATGACGCGTGCGTGCGCGTTGGCCATGCTCTGCCAGTCGTCACGGCCGATGGCAAATGCAGTCGGGTGCCCCGTTGTGCCTGACGTGCCGTGGATGTGGAAGATCTCGCTCTCGGGGATGCAAAGGTAGTCGCCAAAGGGCGGGGCGCGGTGTTGCGCAGCGCGCAGGTCCGCCTTCGTGACCACCGGGCAGCGGCGCTCGAAGTCTTCCAGGGATCGGACTTGGCTCGGATGAAAGCTCGCATCATCCCACTTGACGCGGTAGAACGCGCAACTGCTGTAGGCGTAGTCGCAGACTTCTCTTAGGCGTTGCACGATGGCTTCATCGCGCTCGCCGGCATCCATGGTCTCTCTGACGGGAAACCAGTAACGGCTGCCGTCCGTGGGGCGGTACGTGTTGTCGTAACGCGGAGGCCAGCTCCATGACTCCATCGCTTGCATCGCTAGTGCCCTCGAGCGGTAACGCATTGGCTCATCGCTCGCCGCGCTCTGCGACGAGGCGTTCGATCGTCTGGATGATCGTGTTGGGCGCAGTGTCCTGCAGAAGAACTTCGTGCACGCCCATTTGCTTCAGCGCCAAAACATCTTCATCGGGCATGACGCCGCCGCCAACGAGGATCATGTCGTCGACCCCGCGTGCCTTGAGCCCACTGATGATCTTGGGGAAGATCGTCATGTGCGCGCCAGATAACAGACTGACACCCAGCACATCGACGTCTTCCTGCACTGCGGCAGCCACAACTTCTTCAGGCGACCGGTGCAAACCGGTGTAGACGACGTCCATGCCAGCGTCGCGCAGGCAGCGTGCGACGATCTTGACGCCTCGGTCATGGCCATCGAGGCCGACCTTGGCAAGTAACACGCGAATCTTGTTCGTCATGAAGGCATTCCTTTCGTTTGCAGTCGCGACATCTTGCATTCTGCATTTCGTCTTCGGTATTCTTGTATTCTGGTGCCGTGTCGCACATGGCTGCATTCAGGTTTACCCTAGGTCCGCCGACGCTACCCCTTCATGTAGGGCGGCGGGATGTGCTTGTCGAGGGTTGCAAACCCGCGCGGCTGATGCCGCGTCGTGCCGCTGGCACGCGCGTGCAGTGAGCCCAGCGACAGCTCGGCCAATTCCTTGACACGCTTCGTGGTCTTGCCGTTTGGCGTGTGCGTGGCCGCCGCCTTCGCCTTGAGACTTCTTGGGCTGGCCGGGTGGCCCGCGGCCGCGTCATCAGCCCATCAAATGGCGATGGTTGGTCGTCGCTGTCATCGCTCATCGTGCACCCCCTCTGTCACCGACCGGCATCGACCGGCCACTTGATACAAAGTAGCGTTCAATAGATTAGATATGATGCTCATCCTCTCATGTGTGGTTACAAGCGCACGCAAGATGTTTGCGCTTCCCAACATCGAGGTCGGCAGTCATACCTGGTCGCATCCCTTCAACTGGATCGAGGCGGCGAAATGCCACTGTCGGGGACAGATTTCGAAAGACTACCCCTACGGGAATTTCCTGCCGTTTCCGGGTTACGCGTTCAGCACCCACGAAGAAGTGGTCGGTGCGCGCGACTACATCGAACAAAAGCTCGCGCCACCCGACAAGCCCTGCAAGGCCTTGCTCTGGCCCGGGGACTGCAAACCGCCGAACCATGCCGTGGCGCTGTGCGACGCATCAGGCCTGCTCAACGTCAACGGCGGCGGGGTCACGATGCGGCCCCAGAACCCGTCGCTCACCGCGGTGTGGCCCCTTGGGGTGCCCAAGGGCAAGTGGTTCCAGATCTATGCCGCGTGTTCCGACGAAGAGGATTACACGAACAACTGGAAAGGCCCCTATTTTGGGTTTGAGAACGTCATCGAGACGTTCGAGATGACCGAGAACCCAAGACGGCTGAAACCGGTGGAGATTTACTTCCACCCCTACATCGTCACGCGGGATGCCGGGGCGGTCAGTCTGCACAAGGTGTTTCAGTGGGCGCTCTCGCAGCCGCTACACCCCATGTTCGAGACCCTGTGGTTGCGTTCGGTGCTCGACTGGCGCCATGCGGCTGTGGCACGCCGCGTCGACGGCCACGGCTGGCGACTGCAAAGCGGGGCGCATTTGCGTCAGTGGCGGCAGCCGACGCAAGCATCCAGGCCCCGTCTTGGCCAGAGCTTGGGGGTTGCGGGTTGGAACGAGCATGCCGAGTTCCGCTATCTTCACATTGCCGCGAACCGCGCTGACGTAACGACGGGCGGTCACGATCCCGACGCTATCCCAAGGCTGGTGGACGCGAACGTGGACGTCACGCATCTGTCGGTGACCGATCGGCATGTGGCGATCGGTCTGGCTGGCTACGCTCAGGTCCAGGCGCGTTTGGCGTTGCCGCAGGGATGGTCGGTGAAGCCGACGCGGGGCATCCACTTGGCGCATGACGGCGCTACGGTGGTGGTGACAAGCGAGCAGCGATCGGTCCGCATCGAGATGGTGCGAACGGTGTGATCGCCCTTTGTCGTGCTCCGGCAGGGTCTTCCCCCTCGCCGCCGGGTTGGCGCCTCGTCGGCGAGCGACAAGGCGCAAGGCCGCGCAACGGTCGCTTTTGCCCACGTGCAAGGCAACTATTCGCGCCGTCGGGCTGCTCGTTCAGACCAGGCTCATCCCGCCAGCGCCCCCGCACGCTCCAAAGCTTCCACCACCACCGAGCGCGACACGGCTGCGGACAAAGGCTTGCCGATGTCCTCGATCAGCACGCAATGCACCTGCCCGGCAGCGCCAGCCTGATCCACCGGAAGCGATTCCAGCCACCGCGCTGCTGCCACGCGCGGCACACGCATGGGCAAGCCACAGCGGCCAAGCAAGTCCAGCAACCGCTTGGCACTGACCTCGGACTGCACGCCCTGAATCGCCCCGATGTCCGTGGCCAGCACCATGCCCAGGGCCAGCGCCTCACCATGCAGGTAGCGCCCATAGCCCAAAATCGACTCGACCACCTTGCCCAGGGCCCACCCGAAATCCAGGTGCGGCGGGACGCGACGCTGCACCCGATCCGCAATGTCGATGGTCTCGCGCAAGGCCTGCGCCTGTTGCACCATCTGCCCCACCGCCTTGGCGTCGTGGGAGAGAATCGCATCGACGTTCACTTCCAGCCACGCAAAGAACACGGCATCGCCCACAGCGGCGCACTTGATCACCTCGGCCAGGCCGGCGGCGCGTTCGCGCGGGGACTCTTCGCGCGCCTGCAACGCGCTGCGCAGTCCCTGGGTCAACCGTGCCCAGGTCGAGGTGTTGGCAGGCGGTGCTTTGACGACCGGCTGGCTCGATGGCGCGCTTTGCGCCTCTTCTGCAATCGGCATGTCGGCGGCTGGTTGCGGGCGCACCGCAATCAAGCCCAGCGCTTCCAGAGAAGACAACGATTCCAGGCTCAACTCGGTACTGGCCAGAAGAGTGAGCAGTTCCTCGTCGCTCTTGCGGCCGTCGACGAGCAAGAGCAAGGTCCGACTGGCGCGACTGAGCGCCGGCTGGCGTGTGCTCAGGGTCTGGCGGCCAGCGGGTGTTTTTTCATAGATGGCGGGCATCCCCGTCTCCTCATCGAGGTTGGTGCATTCTTTTTACGCAGCAGCGCCCCAATCAAAGGTATCGATTTGTTGCGGTGTTGCGCAGGCGACACGCGAGTGCGTAACAGGTGGCGGCGATCGGGTTGGCCTGAAAAGCCGGCAGCAATCGGCACCCCGCAATGCGGTGCGAGAGGTTTGATCGCCATGGATGGACAGCATGATCGGAAATGCCCAATCGTGGCCATGCTCGCCAGGATTCCCCAGAGGGGAGACGGCCGTCGGCGGAGCCAGGAAAGCAGACAAGGCGCTGAGCGGCCTCGTTCAGGCGATGGCAAACGCGGTGATGTCCTGGCCTGCAGCGATCTCCGCAGCCAGCCAGCGCGGACGCTTGCCTCGTCCCGCCCAGGTCTGGCCAGTCAAAGGGTGACGGTACTTCGCAGCCACCGGGCGGCCCTTGTGTGAGCCGGCACGCTTGCCGCCCAGGTCTTCCAGGGTGATGCCGTAGTCGGCCATCTTTTGCTTGATCTCGGCCACCACGCTGGCCAGTTCGGCGCGGCGGGCAGCGTCGGCCTGAGCGGTGAGCGCGGCAATCTGGGCTTGCAGTTCGGCGTAGGTCGGTGTCATGCGGAGCATCCCTTTTGGAAAATGTCCTCAGCTTATCGCTGCACACCAGGAACAGCAATATCGGGAGCAGCCCAGTAGCAAGGCTGATCGGCTCGCAAGGCACCAAGCCACGCTCCCGATATGGTGGATGCGTATTCGCGGGCGTGCCAAGGAACACGCCCTACCCTACATTGGCCGCTTGCCCATTGCAGAGATCACCTCCGCGCAGATACTTGCTGTTGCGCGCCGTGTTGAGAAACGCGGCTTGCTGGAAACAACGCGCGGCGCCGTGCAATTCATCGGGCAGGTGATGCGCGATGCCATCGCCAAGAACCGCAACAAGTCACGCATCCGCGCTCGGGTGGAACATGTCTTTGCCGTGGTCAAACGGCTGTGGGGATTCACCAAGGTGCGCTATCGCGGGCTGCGCAAGAACGCCACGCGGGCGTTTACGGCTTTGGCATTGGCCAATATCGACCTCACCGAGGATGTTTGATAGGACAGGTGCGCCCGTAAAGGGCGGATGCGGGCCGATGAGGGCGCTAATCTCACGCACCACAGTCCGCGCCATCGCACAGGATGAGATCCTCGCGCTGCACGGCGCTCATTTGTGCCATGCATCTGGAAGGATCCGCGGGCCTCGCCGGATTGACTTGAATCATGGTAAGTGTCGGGTGTGCAGGCGCGATACATCAGTCAACATGAGACCATGACTCTCCCGTGACAAAGCGATGGACCCCAACGCGGGGCCACGCTTCAGGCATGGTGCCTGCGATCGACAAACAACTGATTACCAGGAAGGCGCTTGGCCGCCTTCTTGATGTCGGCCAGCACATTGGAGAGTTCGCGGTGCGACTCGAAAGCGCGCGCATCCACACACACGGCGCCGATGGACAGCGTGGGGATGGGAAAGAATACGGCGTCGCCACGCCGGTTGTCGGCCCAGAAGCCACCATCATGCAGCACGCCTGCCTCGAAATACCCCGCCATGGCAGCCTCGAAGCCACGCAAGACCTGCTGCAGCTCGGCCTCCCATGCGGGCGATTGCGACAGGGCGATGAAATCGTCGCCGCCGACATGGCCGACGAAGCTCGCGGCCTGCGGCAGATGGGTTTTGAGAAGTTCGGCCAACAGCAGGATGATTTCGTCGCCCATGCGATAGCCGAACTTGTCGTTGAACGGTTTGAAGTTGTCGATGTCGCAATAGGCCGCAGCAAAACGCTGGCCTTCACGCAACCAGCGGTCGATGCAGTCGTTGATCGGCACATTGCCCGGCAACAAGGTCAGCGGGTTGGCATAGCGCGCAGCCTGCACCTGGAACTCGGTCACTAGGCGCAGGAGATCGCCCACGAGCAGGATGCCGCGGTACTGTCCCTGGTCGGTGACGAGAACTCCCTCAGTGGCATGGCGGTAGCTCGACTCGGCGATCAGGCTGCTGGCCTGCTGCAAGCTGCTCTTGGCATCCAGGCGCAGCACGTCGCTGCTCATGACCAGGCTGCATGGCTTGTTGCCGAAGAGGTCGCGCACATGCGGGCGGAACAGCCGGTCGGCCAAGACATAGCGATTGATGATCCCAAGCGGGGTCCAGTCAACGTCGACCACAGGTACCGACATCAAATCTCTGTCCTGTTCCAGAATCTGCAGGATGACCTCGAGCTTGGTCTCGGGCTGCACCGGCTCGACCCTGCGCGCCAGGCCAAGCACCGATTGCTCAATACTGCCCCGGCTGGCCAAGGCATGCAGAGTTGGCTGCGGGCTGTCGAGAACCCGCCGAGTCATGGTGGCGGGCTCACTGGGTGGGTAGGCGTGTGGACGGGCGATGAAATAACCCTGGGCCATTGGCACACCGAGTTCACGTAAGGTGAGCAAATCGCGTTCGCTCTCCACCCCCTCTGCGACGACGATGGACTGGCTGGCCTCGGCCAGCAGCAGCATGGACTGCACGAAGGCTGCCTTGAAGGGGTCGTCGCCGAGATTGGCAGTGAAGCTGCGGTCAATCTTCAGATAGCGCGGACGCAAACGTTTCCATAAGGCAAATCGTCCAAAACCCTGACCCAGGTCATCCAGCGCCAGGCCGTAGCCGAGTTCGCGTAGGAATTGCGCCTGCTCGATGGCATGGCTGTCCTGCGCCAGCGCGTCGGACTCGAGCAACTCCAGCACCAGCCGCGAGGGCGCAAGCCCCAGGGCTTGAAGCCATTGCAATGTGGTTTTTTCGGCGAACCAGCCCGAATCAAACAGCGCCTCGGTGACGTTGAGAAACAGATGGCCGTGCAGCCCTTGGGACGCGAAGGTCTCGATGCCAATCTGCGCGCAAAGACGGTCGAGCTCAGCCAGACGTCCGCATTGGCGTGCCGCCTCGAACAACTGGTCGGGGCGCTCCAGATGCGAACCTGCCGGCCCTCGCACCAGGGCTTCGAAACCGTGGAACGCGCGATTGCGGAGATCGATCAGTGGCTGAAACACGGCATGCAGTTGGCCTGTATGCAACACATGGTCGAGCACGGAATCGGGGCTGAGCTGCGGCAAGCCGGCGGGCGACGGCACGATAGAAAGAGAAAGAGCGGAAGCCATGGTGGAGCTGCGAAGTGGTTTCCTGCAGATAGTGAGCCCGGCATGTGTCGGTTTGATGACTGTCACACTCGCAGCCCTGCGCATTTGTCGCTGCCGGATGATCTGCTGCATGAGCACACCTGTCCCTGCTTGACTTTTTGCCGCGCGGCCAACATCGCCAGTCAGGACTGGTGCCGCGGTTTCGACAACACTTGGCAAGTGTGGGGTGCGAGACATGGGCACGAAGCGATTGGACGAGGCGGTGCGGCGGCGCTTGCGCGCGGGGCGACTGCTGCTGGCGGTCTGGCGCCTCCTGGGCGGCCTGGGGTTCTCGGCACAAAAGCCCGAGCGTCGCACCCTCGAGCGCGATGAGGAAGCGGTGCAGGTCTGGAAGCGCACCTGGCCTGGACTCAAAAAAAACCAAGCGCCAAGGGCGACTGATCGTCTTCATCGACGAGTCGGGCCTGAGTGCGCGGCCCACGCGGGTGCGCACCTGGGCGCCCAAGGGCCAGACGCCGGCCATCCAGTTTCACTTCAATTGGATGCACATCTCGGTCATTGCCGGCCTGTTGCGCATGGACGGCCTGTTCCGGCTGCACGAGGGCAGCATCAAGAAGGAGCAGCACGTCGCGTTCCTCAAGGCCTTGCGCGCGCACTTCAAGCAGCCGCTGCTGATCCTCTGGGACGGCTTGAAGGCGCACCGCGGCAAGCTGGTGCGGGCGACCTGGACTCCACCGGCGCAGACCTCCAGATGACGTTCTGGCCGCCGTACGCGCCCGACCTGAACCCCGGTGAAGTCCCTGTGGGCCTGGCCTGGCTCAAGCGCCACGCGCTGGCCAACTTCTGCCCCGACAACCTCGACGATCTCAACACCACCGCACGCGCCAAGCCCAAGGAGTGCTCAGCAGCGCCCGTCGATCATCGCCGCTTGCTGGGTTCAGGCAGGCCTGTGATGATGTCGCCATTTACGGAAAGCTCAATAGAACCGCAAGCCCTTGATTTGTGGTCGGGCCGATGGGTGGGGTTGCGGGTTCTCGATAACAGCGGATTGTGGCTGGGTTTTATGTGAAGTAGTTCACGGCGCAGCCCAATGAATGCGATCGCGGCGAGGGTCAGCGCATATTGTGGTTTTCCGACCTCAACGGCATCTTTCGTCAAATTGGCCAACTCATCGACAAGCTCCGGGGCATCGCCATCGAAAAGGACTTCCTGGCCGACCATGATGCCTTCACCGGCCTGCCCAACCGCCAGGGGCTGCTGGAACACCTGAAAAAGTTCAATCTTCATGGGGCCGAATCAATAGGCGACTTACTTGGACAATGGCGGGTACGTCCAACGTACGTCCTCTACCTGGCTGCGACTGTTTCCAGCACATGACGCGTCATGCTGAGCGCAAGCTCGTGCTCGCCCAGAAATACCGCTCCCGCATTCTCGTTCCGCAGCAGCGCTGCCTCTTCTTCACTATGGGTGCGCACTAAAGTCTCGACCCGTGGGTTAAGCATGCGCGCGATTTCGATCATTCGACGCGCACGCAGCGTGTCGGGGGTCGCGATCACCAACATCCGCGCCTGCGCAATATGCGCTTGAACCAGGACCGCCGGGTCCGAGGCATCACCTGCGACGGCATGGATTCCGCGTTCGCGCAACTGCTCGACCAGCTCACGATTCTGCTCCGCCACGATGTACGCCAGCCCGTGTGCGGCCAGCGCTTCGCCGATACGCCGGCCGACGCGGCCATAGCCGACGAGCACCACATGGCCCGTAACCTCGCGCGACTCGACCGCCGTCGGCAACTCCGCCAGGGGATCATCGGGATGTTCCAGGGCGCACGCGAGCTTCGAGCGTGAACGAATCCAGGCCTGCGCGGGTTCGACTACCTGGAACACCAGATGGTTGATCGAGATCGAGATGAGCGCCCCCGCCAGAATGAGGCTCATGCCCTCTCGCGGCAGGAGCCCGAGGGAAACCCCAAGCCCTGCCAGGATGAACGAGAACTCGCCGATCTGCGCGAGGCTTGCCGATACCGTGAGCGCGGTGTTGAGTGGGTAGCGGAAGGCGAGGACCAGCAAGAAGGCGGCCAGCGATTTGCCTACGACGATGATCGCGACGACGGCGAGCACCTGCAGCGGCTGTTGGATCAGGACATTCGGATCAAACAGCATGCCCACCGACACGAAGAACAGAACCGAGAAGGCATCTCTGAGCGGCAGCGACTCTTCCGCGGCCCGATGGCTGAGATGCGATTCTCGCATGACCATGCCGGCGAAAAAGGCACCGAGCGCGAAGGAGACGCCGAAGAGTTGCGCGGAGCCGTAGGCGATGCCCACCGCCGCCGCAATCACGCTCAAGGTGAACAGCTCGCGCGAACCAGTGCCGGCAACGTAGCCGAGCAGCCACGGGAATATCCGGCGTCCGACCACCAGCATGAGGGCGACGAAGATCGAAATCTTCCCGAGGGCGATCATGAGCGTTTCCAGCAGGCTGCGGTCGATTCCTTTTGCGGCAAGCACATCTGTGCCGCCACCCAGCCATCCGGCCAGCGGGGGCAGCAACACGAGAACCAGAACCATCGCCAAGTCCTCAACGATCAGCCAGCCGACCGCGATCCGACCGTTGACGGACTGGAGCAGGCCGCGTTGCTCGAGCGCCTGGATGAGCACGACCGTGCTCGCCACGGAAAGGGCCAGACCGAACACCAGGCTTGCCCCCAGGCTCCAACCCCAGAAGGTGGCGACGCCCATACCGAGGGCCGTCGCTACCGCGATTTGAACGATTGCGCCGGGCACGGCGATTCGACGGACGGCCAACAGGTCATCGAGGGAGAAGTGCAGCCCCACACCGAACATCAGCAGGATGACACCGATCTCGGCCAGTTGGCTCGACAGTGCAACGTCAGCCACAAAACCTGGCGTAGCAGGGCCGAGCATGACCCCGGCAATCAGGTAGCCCACCAGCGCCGGCAGCTTCAGTCGGTGAGCGATCAGACCCATGATCAGGGCTACGCCCAGACTGGCGGCGATGGTGGTGATTAAGGTAATGCTATGGGGCATTTATCTTGCCGCCTAACGTAAATTCAACTGCACCCCAAGTGCAGCATAACAATCCAAACTGCAGCATAACAACCGTTTCGCGGTCTTTTTTGGGCGTTTATGCTGCATATGGCGCGATCGTGGCGATTGATTCATACCCGTAGCTTACCCATGACGGCACCCATCCGCCTGGGGACGGTTGCTGCGGCTTCCAGCGAACAATCCCGTGCCCGGGTAGGATCATTGGCCGCCCCACCCATTCACGCCCCCCATGCGCCCCCGGCACGTCCTCCTCGCCCTCCTCGTGGTCACGATCTGGGGTTTCAACTTCGTGGTCATCGAGATCGGGCTGCAGGGACTGCCGCCGCTGCTGTTCACCAGCCTGCGCTTTTTCTTCGCCGCCGTTCCGCTGGTGTTCTTCGTGCCCAGGCCCACCACGGACTGGCGCCTGCTGGTCGGCTGGGGGCTGGCGCAGTTCGCGGTGCAGTTCGCGCTGCTGTTCGTGGGCATGAAGCTGGGGATGCCGGCGGGGCTGTCGTCGCTGGTGATCCAGCTCCAGGCCTTCTTCACCATCGGGCTGGCCTGGTGGCTGCTGGGCGAGCATGCGCGGCCGATGCAGTTGCTCGGCGCGGGCATCGCGCTGGCGGGCATGGGCATCGTGGCCTGGCACCTGGACACGCCGGGCACGCTGATCGGGCTGCTGCTGGTGATCGGCGCGGGCATGTCCTGGGCCACGGCCAACATCCTGACCAAGCGCATGGGCGCGGTGGAACCGCTGGCGCTGGCGGCCTGGGGCAGCCTGGTCGCGGTGCCGCCGCTGCTAACGCTGTCGCTGCTGATGGAGGGGCCGGCAACAATGATCGCGGCGTTGCGGGGGATGAACCTGGAGTCGTGGGGAACGGTGCTGTTCCAGTCCTACCCGAACACCCTGCTGGGCTTCGGCGTGTGGTCCATGCTGATGCGCCGCTACCCGGCAGCGCAGATCGCGCCGTTCAGCCTGCTGGTGCCGGTGGCCGGCATGCTGTCCGCGGCGCTCGTCCTGCACGAGGCCCTGGAGCCCTGGAAGATCGTGGCCGGGCTGCTGGTGCTCGGCGGGCTGGCGCTGAACCAGTTCGCCGGGCGGCTGCGGGTGTGGCTACGGCGCGCCGCTGGCTGACAGCCGGGGCCGGCAAGCCACCGGCTCGCGTCATCACCGGCCGGTGCGATGGATGTAGCGGTTGAGCTGGGTCATGTCGGTGGAGGTGCGGCGGTAGAGGTGGTCGAGGCTGATGATGGCCGCCTCCAGCAGCAGCACGGCCAGCAGCGGCCGCTCCAGGCGCAGGCGCTGGTACATGCTGCGCTTGATGCGCAGCAGGCGGGTGTCGGCACCTGCGCGCAGCCGCACCTCGCGTGGCTTGCGGTCGAAAAAGCTCATTTCCCCGAGCATCTCGCCCGGCTGGATTTTGCCGATTTCCATTTCGCTTTCGGGCATTTGCGCCATCAGGCAGCCATGGCCCTCGAGCACGAAGAACAGCGCCTCGCCCACCTGCCCGATGTCGGCGATGATCTCGCCCTTCTTCGGCGCCATCAGATCACAGTAATCCAGGAAATCGTGGATCTCGCGACGCAGCAGGATGCTGGTATCGACCAGGTTGCCCAGGAACTGGGCCAGGTTTTCGCGGTCATTCTGGGTAATGGGCAGACTTTCCATGATGCTTGGCTCTCTGTATCGTGGTTTTTCGGCGGCAATGTGCCTCAGGTCGCTTCAGGCGGATCGAAGTCGAGTCGCCGCTTGCCATCGTAGCCACCTCGAAGGGTGATGCGGCCGCCACCGCGCGCATCCCGGGTTGCTCCTTCAGCGCAGAAAATAGGTCCGCAGCCCGCCCAGCAGCATATTGACGGCGATGGCGGTGAGGATCAGGCCCATGAGTTTTTCGCCGGCGCGCATGACCGAGTCGCCCACCCACTTGAGCAGGGTTTCGGCCATCAGCAGCAGGCTGCCGGTGACGACGATGGCGGCGGACAGCGCAGCCACCCAGGTCCACATTTGCCCCGGCTGGCGCGAGGTCAGCAGCAGCACGGTGGCCAGCGCTGACGGCCCGGCGAGCAAGGGCACGGCGAGCGGGAAGATCATGGGCTCGCGCCCGTCGCCGCCCCCGAAGATTTCGGACGTGGTGGAAAAAATCATCTTGATCGCCACCAGCAGCAGGATCACCCCGCCGGCCACCTCCAGCGCCGGCTGGCTCAGGCCCATGATGCGCAAAAAACCCTGCCCGCCCCACATGAAACCCAGCAGCACGAGGTAGGCGATGCCGATTTCGCGCAGCGCCACCGGCAAGCGGCGCTCCTTCGGCAACTGCCGCATGATGGCGATGAAAAACGGCAGGTTGCCGAAGGGGTCGAGGATCAGCAGCAGCAGGATGAAGGCCGACCCGAAGTCGTTTTGCGCCATGCATTAGCCCCGGGGATGGTGATGCGCGTGCAGTTGCTTCAGCCGCTCGCGCGCGACATGGGTGTAGATCTGCGTGGTGGAAATGTCGGCGTGGCCGAGCAGCAATTGCACCACGCGCAGGTCGGCGCCGTGGTTGAGCAGATGGGTGGCGAAGGCGTGGCGCAGAGTGTGGGGCGAGAGCGGCGCGTCGATGCCGGCGCGCAGCGCGTGGCGCTTGAGCAGGGTCCAGAACATCTGCCGCGTCATGCCGCTGGCGGCGCGCTTGCCGGCGCGGCCACTGCGGCGGGTGATGAACAGAAAATCGCTGTCGCCCTCGCCCAGCAAGGCGGGCCGGGCCTCGCGCGCATAGCGTTCCAGCCAGGATGCTGCTTGTTCGCCGAACGGCACCAGCCTGTCCTTGCCGCCCTTGCCGGCCACCACGCGCACCACGGCATCGGCCAGGCTCAGGTGCACGGCCTTGAGCGCGACCAGTTCGCTCACGCGCAGACCGCTGGCGTAGAGCAACTCCAGCATGGTGCGGTCGCGCAGGCCCAGCGGCGCGTCCACATCCGGCGCCAGCAACAAGGCCTCGACCTGGGCTTCGCTCAAGGTCTTGGGGCGCCGTGCCTGTTCGCGCGCGCGTTCGAGCTTGAGCGTGGGGTCGTCGGCGCGCAGGCGCTCGCGCAGAGCCCAGTGAAAGTAGCGTCGCAAGGCGGCCAGGCGGCGGTTGGACGCCGTGGCCTTGCTGCCGGCGAAGCGCGCGGCGAGATAGGCCAGCACGTCGGCCTCGGTGGCGGCGGGCAAGCCCGGGCTGCCGGCATGCGCCAGCCAGCGGGCGAATAGGGTGAGGTCGCTGCGGTAGGCCGCCAGGGTGTTGGCGGACAGGCCCTGTTCCAGCCAGAGGGCGTCGCAAAAGCGCTGAATACCGTCGACACATGCGGCGGGCGCCTGCGGCCAGTCAGGGTGCGCGGTCTGGCGGCCGCGTCGGCGCATGGTGGGCATGGTGGTCGTGGGTGTGGCGGCGCCGGCCGCTTGGCTGGGCACCTGACCCGCCGGCCGCGCTGCGCCTGCGCTTCTGGCTGCGGCGGCTTCGGCTTCAGGCATTGCCCGCTCCAGGATGCAGACTTTGCGCCATGCCGCCCGTCGCGACAGCCTCCGCATGCTGTGACTGAGACAACCCAAGCGCGGCTTGCGCCCCTTCGGTGGCTGACCCCCTCTCGTGCAGCAGCAACCAGCGCTTGATGCGCAGCAACTCGCCTGCGGCATCGGTCGAATGGGCGAAGCCCCCCAAGCCAGCTGCGGCGACGATGCGGTGGCAGGGAATGACCGGCGCATAGGGGTTGGCGCCGCAAGCCTGGCCCACGGCCCGCGCCGCGCTGCCGAGTTGGCGCGCAGCCTCGCCATAGGTGCGCGTGGCGCCGCGTGGAATCTCGCGCAGCAAGGCCCAGACGCGGCGCTGGAAGGCGGTTCCGGCGGGCGCCAAAGGCAAGTCGAAGCGATGGCCCGGATCGCGGCAATAGGCTTGCAACTGCGCCTGCACCTCGCGCGCCAACGGGGTCCGCGCGGCCCGGGGCGGCGTGGCCGCGGGCAGGTATTCGAGGGCGCGCACTTCCGTCTCGCTGCAGCGCAGGCCGAGCTTGCCAAAAGGCAGGTCGAGCACGGCGTCCCAACTGGGCTGAAGTGCTGGCTGGGCGGAGCGTTGCGGCACGAGGTTCGAAGCAGACATGGTTCGATGCTAGTCGCGTCAGGGCTATGGATGCTGCCCCAATCCGTGACAGTCCGAGCCACTCCCCACCCCTCCCTACCCATGTGGAGGGGCCAGCAGTGCTGTGCGTAAGGTGAATGAGAAGCCTGCTCGGTATGCTGCGCCTCATGTCGCACAACGCCCTGTTGCTGTTCCCGGACTTCGCGCTCATCGCGCTGGGCTTTGCCTTGTCGCAATGGACTTCGCTCAAGCGCGATGTCTGGGGCGGGGTCGAGCGACTTGTCTATTACGTGCTGTTTCCGGTGCTGCTGTTCTCCACCAGCAGCCGCGGGTATTACACCCTGGCTGGTGCTTCGTCGGTGCTGCTGGCCGGCATCGGCGCGCTGCTCTGCGGCATTGCCCTGGCTTACGCGGCGTTCTGGCTGCGGGCCGACAAGCGCTGCACCGCCAGCGGCGTGCAATGCGCCTTCCGCTTCAACTCCTACATCGCGCTGGCCGTGGCCGACCGGCTGGGCGGCGCGCAGGCGGTGTCGCTGGTGGCGGTGCTCATCGCCTTCGGCGTGCCGCTATGCAACGCTGCCGCTGTGTGGGCGCTGGCCCGGCACGCGCAGCGGGGCTTGTTGCGCGAGCTGCTGCGCAATCCCTTGATCGTCGCCACGGCGGCTGGGCTGGTGGCGCACAGCCTGGGGCTGAGACCGCCGGAGCTGGTGCTGCCGGTGCTCGACCGCATCGGCAACGCTTCCATTGCGATGGGTTTGATGACGGTGGGCGCGGGCTTGCAGTTGCGCGGCATTCGCCGCGAATGGCGCCTCACGGTCTGGTTGATGGCAGTGCGCCATGCGCTCATTCCGCTCATCGCCTGGGGCCTGGCGCTGTGGTTGCGGCTGACGCCGCTGGAAGCCATGGTGGTGGTGATGTTCGCCGCCATGCCCACCGCGTCCAGCGCCTATGTGCTGGCGGCACGCATGGGCGGCGACGGGCCTTATGTGGCGGGGCTGGTCAGCCTGTCCACCCTGCTCGGCGCCGTGTCACTGCCCGTGTTCCTCAGCCTGATGCACTTTGGCTGAAGCTTCAACCCTGGACGATCCCGCCTGCTGCGCCAGGGCCCAGACGATGTGCTCGGCCACCAGAGGCGTTGCGGCGGGCAAGGCAGCACGCAGCGCGGTTTCGATGTCCCGCTGCAAGGCATGCGCGGCAGGCAGGCTGCGGCGCGCATTGCCCAGTGCCACGGCCGCATTGCGGCGCAAGCGCTCGAAGCCGATGCGACGCATGGCGCTGCCTTCGGTGCGCTGCAGAATGTCGGCCTCGCTCCAGGCCCATAGCTGCAGCAGGCTGGCGCTGTCGAGTCCGTGGCGAGGGGTGAAGTCGGGCAGCGGCGAGGTCTGTGCGTATTTGTTCCAGGGGCAGACGAGTTGGCAGTCGTCGCAACCGTAGACGCGGTTGCCCATCAAGGGCCGCAAGTCCTCGGGAATGGGGCCAGCCAGCTCGATGGTGAGGTAGGAAATGCAGCGCCGCGCGTCCAGCGTGTAGGGCGCGACGATGGCGCGGGTGGGGCAGATGTCGATGCAGCGGCTGCAACTGCCGCAATGCTCCTGCTGCGGCGCGTCCACCGGCAGCGGCAGGCCGATGAACAACTCGCCCAGGAAGAACATCGACCCGGCCTCGCGATTGAGCAAGAGCGTGTGTTTGCCGCGCCAGCCCAGGCCGGCGCGTGCCGCCAGCGCCACCTCCAGCACCGGAGCGGAGTCGGTGAACACGCGCACCACGCCGGGGTCGGTGCGGGCGGCGATGAAATCCGCCAGCTTCTGCAACCGCGTGCGCAGCACCTTGTGATAGTCGCGGCCGCGGGCGTAGACCGAGACCACGGCGGCTTGCGGGTCGGCAATGCGCGCCCACTCGGCGTCGCGCCAGTCGGCCGCGGCGGTGGGTGTTTCAGGGGGCGACGCGGTGGGCGGTTCGGTCGCCAACGAGGTGGATAAATGGACGGGCAGGTAGTCCATGCGCGCAGTGATGACGCGCAGCGTGCCGGGCACCAGTTCGGCGGGGCGCGCACGCTTGCTGCCGTGGCGCACCATATAGCCCATTTCGCCGTGGAAACCGGCGTCCAGCCAACGCTGCAACTCGGCTTCGGCTGCGCCGAGATGCACGTCGCTGATGGCGATTTGCGAGAATCCCAGTCGCTTCGCCTCCGTCCGGATGTCCGCGGCCAAGGCCGCCAGCGCCGCTTCATCGGGTGCTGGATTCACTTCCATCTGCTCCCTGCGGTCGTCCATGCCGCGATGCTAAATGCCCGAGCGCATCTCCCCCGTGTCCGCACCGCGATCACCTGCCGGCCCCATGCCCCCCATGCCCATGTCACTGCGCCTGCACTGCGCCGATGAGGCCGCCACCGTGGCGCTGGGGGCCGCCTTGGCGCGCGCCCTGCTGCAACACGATCTCCCCGGCGCGCTAATCACCCTGCGCGGCGACCTCGGCGCGGGCAAAACCACGCTGGTTCGCGCCATTTTGCGTGGCTTGAAGGTCACAGGTCGGATCAAAAGTCCCAGTTACGCCCTGGTCGAACCCTATGCAATCGACCGAAAATCCCTAGAATTAAAGGGAACTCTGCAAACGTACGCCTATCATATTGATCTCTATCGGTTTTCATCGCCTGACGAATGGGATGATGCCGGCTTGCGCGAGATGCTCGACGGGCAAAGCCTGTGTCTGGTCGAGTGGCCCGAGCACGCGCCGGCCCTGCTCCCGCAGGCCGACGTAGATCTTGCGTTCAAACCGGCCGCTGAAGGCCGGGCGATTGTCTTGCAGAGTGGCAGCGCATTGGGGGCTGCCTTGCTTCAACAGCTGGCGTCTGCGCAAGCGGGCGCCTGACCACGCACCGGGACACGGCCTGGTGCGCCTCGCCAGGGAGTGCCCGCCATGAGTGCCGATCGCCGCCAGTTCCTGATTCAGACCTCCACCCTCGCGCTGCTGCTCACCACGCCCATGCTGGCGCGTGGCGCCACCATCCTTTCGGTGCGCGTCTGGCCTGCAGCGGACTACACCCGGGTGACGCTGGAATCGGACCAGCCGCTGACCGCAACCCATTTCCTGGTGCCCGAACCGCCACGCCTGGTGGTGGACGTGAAAGGCCTGGAACTGAGCCCCCAGCTCAAAGAGCTGGTCGGCAAGATCAAGCCTGACGACCCCTTCATCAAGGACGTGCGGGTGGCGCAATACGCGCCTGGCGTGGTGCGCATGGTGTTCGACCTGAAGCAGGCGGTGAAGCCCCAGGTGTTCAACCTGCTGCCGGTGGCCGCTTACGAAAACCGCATGGTGTTCGACCTTTACCCGGCCCAGGGCGACCGCCTGCTGGCCTTCATGGACCGCGAGGCGGCGCTGGACGGCAGTCCCGCGCCGGCAGACGCTGCGGGCGCTGCGCTGACGTCGCCATCCGCCTCGCAGTCAGCCCGCGTCGCGCAAGCCAAGCCCGACAGCCTGGGCGACTGGATCAGCCAGCATCGCGCCGAACTCGACGGCACCGGCCCTGCACGCCAGCCCGAAACGTTGGCGCGCGGCAACGCTGGCAGGCGCAACGAATCCGGCATGCGCCAGCCCGATGCCCTGGTCGCCGACAACAACGCGCGAACCCGAACCTCGGAGCAGCCGATGCGGCGCGACCGGCGCCCCGAGCGCAGCGTGCTGCTGGCGATCGACCCCGGCCATGGCGGCGAGGATCCCGGCGCCACCGGGCCGTCCGGCGTGCATGAAAAGGACGTGGTGCTGCTCATCGGCCGCCACTTGCGCGACCTGGCGATGAACACGCCCAATATGCGGGTGATGATGACCCGCGACAGCGACTTTTTCGTGCCGCTATGGATGCGCGTGGAAAAGGCGCAGCGCGCCAACGCCGACCTGTTCACCTCCATCCACGCCGACGGCTGGTTCACCCCGGAGGCGCGCGGGGCCTCGGTCTACTGCCTGTCGGACGGCGGCGCATCGAGCGTCGAGGCGCGCATGATGGCGCAGCGCGAGAACGCCTCCGACGCCATCGGCGGCATCGACATCAACTCGCGCGACTACCAGGTGGCCAAGGTGCTGCTCGACATGTCGACCACGGCGCAGATCAACGCCAGCATGAAGATGGCCGGCCCGACGCTGAAGAAAATGGGCAGCCTCGTGCACCTGCATTCGCGCCAGGTGCAGCAAGCGAGCTTCGTCGTGCTCAAGTCGCCAACCGTGCCGTCGATGCTGGTGGAAACCGCCTTCATCAGCAACCCCGAAGAAGAAGCGCGCCTGCAAACGCCGGCTTACCGCAAGCAAGTCGCCCGCTCCATTTTCGAAGGCATTCGCGAATACCTCGCCACCAACCCGCCGCTGGCGCGGCGCCGTACCCTGGTTTGACAGCGTTCGTCCCCGTTCGGCCATGCGGGCGACGATTCCCCTGCAGGCACTCGTGTTTTCCCGGATGCGCCTGCAGGCGGTTCTCGTAGCATCGTTTCCGTTTGTAACTTATGCAAGAAACGGAGACTCGACATGCTCAAAACCCCTTCATTGGCCCGCACCGCGGCATCGCTCATCGCAGGCTTTGCGCTGGCTGCTGCAACGGCAGTTCAGGTTCACGCGGCCGAGTTCATCACCATCGCCACCGGCGGCACCAGTGGCGTGTATTACCCGCTCGGCGTGGCGCTGTCGCAGATCGACGCCAAGGCCATCCCCAGCGCCAAGACCACGGTGCAAGCCACCAAGGGCTCGGTCGAGAACCTGAACCTGATCGAAGCCGGTCGCGCCGAGGTCGGTTTTTCGCTCGGCGACTCGCTGTCGGACGCGTGGAAGGGCGACGCCGAAGCCGGCTTCAAGGCGCCATTGAAAAAATTGCGCACCATGGCCGCCATCTATCCCAACTATGTGCAAATCGTGGCCAGCGCCGATTCGGGCATCAAGACCCTGGCGGACCTGAAGGGCAAGCGCATTGCCGTGGGCGCGCCGAAAAGCGGCACCGAACTCAACGCCCGTGCCATTCTCAAGGCGGCTGGCCTGAGCTATGCGGATTTCGCCAAGGTGGAATACCTGCCCTTCGGCGAGTCGGTGGAGTTGATGAAAAACCGCCAGCTCGACGCCACCTTGCAGTCGGCGGGTTTGGGCGTGTCGTCGCTGCGCGATCTGGCGGCGACGCAAAAAATCGTCGTCGTCGCCATCCCGGCCGAGGTCGTGGCCAAGGTGGGCGATGCGGCCTATCAGCCGGGCATGATTCCGGCCAACACCTACGAGGGCCAGGCCACCGAAGTGCCCACGGCCGCCATCCGCAACTTCCTGGTCACACGCGAAGGCCTGAGCGACGAGATGGTCTATCAGATGACCAAGGCCATGTTCACCCATCTGCCGGAACTGGTCGCGGCCCACGCAGCCGCCAAAGCCATCAACCTGCAAATGGCCGCCAAGGGCTCGCCGGTACCGCTGCATCCAGGCGCGGAGAAGTATTACCGCGAAGTGGGCGTGTTGAAGTAAGGCGCGCAGCGTGATGAACCATCCCCAGGCAGACGCCCACCCGCATCTCGGGCACGACCACCACGCCGCCCCCGAGCCTTCCGACGCCGGACACCAGCGCAAGCTGCATGGGCTGGCGCAGCGTGTGGTGATGACCGCAGCCCTCGCCTTCTCGGCCTACCAACTGGTGGTGGCGGCGTTCTCGCCCCTCTCCAGCCTGGTCATGCGCTCCTTGCATGTGGGCTTTTTGCTGCTGATGATTTTCTGGGTCGTCCCCGCCTGGAAGCGCAAGAGCTGGATGCAGCAAATTCCCGGGTTCGATTGGGCGCTCGGGGCCCTCGCGTTCACCCTCGGCCTGTACCACTGGGCCTTCGAGGCCGAGCTCATTCAGCGCTCGGGCGACCCCACCACATTGGACTTGCTGGTGGGCGCGGCCACCGTGGCGCTGTTGTTCGAAGCCGCGCGGCGCAGCCTGGGCCTGGCGCTGCCGCTGGTCTGCGGCCTGTTTCTGCTCTACGGCTTGTTCGGCCAACACCTGCCGGATGTGGTCAGCCATCGCGGCTATGGGCTCGATCAGATCATCGGCCAGCTCTACCTTGGCACCGAGGGCATCTACGGCATTCCGACCCTGGTCTCTGCGACCTACATCTTCCTGTTCATTCTGTTCGGCGCGTTCCTGGAGCATGCCGGCATGCTCCGGCTGTTCAACGCTCTGGCGCTGGGCTTGGTGGGCCGCGCGCGCGGCGGCCCGGCCAAAGTGGCGGTGATTTCATCCGGGCTGATGGGCACCATCTCCGGCTCGGGCGTGGCCAATGTGCTCACCGTCGGCCAGTTCACCATTCCGCTGATGACGCGCTTCGGCTACACCCCGGTGTTCGCCGGTGCGGTGGAAGCCACCGCCAGCATGGGCGGACAGATCATGCCGCCGGTGATGGGCGCGGTGGCCTTCATCATGGCCGAGACGCTGAACGTGCCCTATGCCGACATCGTCAAGGCTGCGGTGATTCCGGCCTTGCTGTATTACTTCACCGCGTTCTGGATGGTGCATCTGGAGGCCGGGCGCAAAAAGCTCATGGGCCTGTCGGCCGACGAATGCCCCAACCCTTGGAAAGCGCTGAAAGAAAACTGGCATCTCGCGCTGCCGCTGGCGGCGCTGGTGTGGATGCTGTTTCACGGTTTCACGCCCATGTTCGCCGGCATGATGGGCCTGTCGCTCACCGCCATCTTGTTGCTGGGCGCGGCCATTGCGGCGCGTATTTCGCACGCGGCATTCCGCACGGTGTTCTGGTTCGGCTGCGGCCTGGGGGCTGCGGCTTTCCTCGAGTTCGGCATCGTGCCGGTGCTAGGCGTGATCGCCCTGCTGGTGGCGATCAATCTGATGGTGAAAGGCGGGCACAGCACCCTGCGCACCTTGCGCAACAGCCTGATCGACGGCGCCCGCCAAGCCTTGCCGGTGGGTGTTGCCTGCGCCATCGTCGGCGTCATCATCGGCGTGCTCACCCTCACGGGCGCGGCCACCAGCTTCGCCGGCTTCATCGTGGATATTGGCTCGCACAGCCTGCTGGCCTCGCTGGTGCTGACCATGCTGGTGTGCCTGGTGCTGGGCATGGGCATTCCCACCATTCCCAACTACATCATCACCAGTTCCATCGCCGCGCCGGCTTTGCTCAAGCTCGGGGTGCCGCTGATCGTCAGCCATATGTTCGTGTTTTATTTCGGCATCATGGCCGACCTGACGCCGCCGGTGGCCCTGGCCGCGTTTGCCGCCGCCTCCATCGCCAAGGCCTCGCCCATGCGCATCGGCTTCAAGGCGACGCAGATCGCGCTGGCTGGTTTCGTCGTGCCCTATATGGCGGTGTACGACCCGCAACTCATGCTGCAGGGCGCCTGGACCTGGGCCGGCGTGCTCTACGTGCTCAGCAAGGCCGTGCTGGCCATCGTGCTGTGGGGCGGCGTGGCGGTGGGCTATCTGCGCGCCACCCTCACCTTGCCGGAGCGGCTGGCGGCGTTTGCCGCGGCAGCGCTGCTGGTGTCGGCTGTTCCGTTGACGGACGAACTCGGCTTCGCCGCCGCAGCGCTCTTGCTGCTGGCGCATGGCTGGCGCACGCGGGGACAGGCAGCCGTCGCGGCTTAAACAGTGATGGAACCGCGCGGGCTCAGGCGACGCTGGCCCGCCGCGCCTTCCACCAGCCGAAGCCCACCGGCAGCAGCGACAGCACGATGATGCCGAGCGTGAGCAAACCCAGGTTCTGTTTGATCCACGGGATGTTGCCGAACAGATGGCCTGCCGCCATCAACGAACCCACCCACAGCCCGCCGCCGCCGATGTTGTAGACGAGGAATTTGGGGTAGGACATCTCGGCCACGCCGGCGACGAAAGGCGCGAAGGTGCGCAAAAACGGGATGAAGCGCGTGGCGACGATGGTGATGCCGCCATAGCGCTCGTAGAACGCGTGGGCACGGTCGAAAGCCTTGCGGTTGAACCAGCGGCTGTCTTTCCAGGTGAACACGCGGTGGCCGATGGCGCGGCCGATGAAGTAGTTGGAAATATTGCCCAGCACCGCTGCCGCCCACAGCAGGCCGAAGGCCAGCGGGCCGTTGAGCGACCCCGCGGCGGAAAACGCGCCGACGATGAACAACATCGAATCGCCCGGCAAAAACGGCATGACCACCAGCCCGGTTTCGACGAACACGATGGCAAACAGCACACCGTACACCCAGGGCCCATAGGCTTGGATGAACTGGGCGAGTTGCACGTCGAAGTGCAGGATGATGTTGACGATGCTGGAGGGGTCCATGGAGTGCGGGCCGAAGGTGGAATGCCTGAAATGCCGGATTGTGCGGGCCCTGACTGAGCCGAGACCGAGCCGTTGGAGATGCGGGTGGCAGCTCGAAAAAAGCCGGCTGAGTATACTGATCCGATGATGGTTGCCTCGGTCGAATCCCCCCAGCTGCATGCGGATTCTGCCGCGCGCGACGCGCGTGAATCGGCCCCCATCCGCACCCTGCCCGACACCCTGATCTCCCAGATTGCCGCTGGCGAAGTGGTCGAGCGGCCGGCCTCCGCGCTGCGCGAACTGCTGGACAACGCGCTGGACGCAGGCAGCAGCCGCATCATCGTGCGGCTGGCACAAGGCGGGCTCGATCTGCTGAGCGTGGAAGACGACGGCTGCGGCATTCCGCCCGATGAACTCGCGCTGGCGCTGGCGCGCCACGCCACCAGCAAAATCGCCACGCTGGACGATCTGGAACGCGCCCAGAGCCTCGGGTTTCGCGGCGAAGCCCTGGCTGCCATGGCGGCCGTGGCCGAGGTGGAGATCGTCAGCCGCCGCGCTGGCCAGCCGGGCGCGAGCATCAGCGCTGCAGCCGGCCGCATCGGCGCCCTGACGCCGGCTGCAGCAGCCCAGGGCACGGTGGTCACGGTCAAGCGCCTGTTCCACGACATTCCCGCGCGGAGACGCTTTCTCAAGTCGCCACCGACCGAAACCGGCTGGTGCGTGGAGGTGTTCAAGCGCGCGGCGATGGCCCATCCCCATGTCGCCTTCAGCCTGTGGCAGGACGGCCGCGCCAGCCTGCAATACGCCGCCGACTTCAGCCCCGCCGGCTTGCAGCGCCTGGCCGATGTGCTGGGCAAGGCCTTCGCCGAACACGCCCTGCCGGTGCAGGCCCGGATTGGCCCGCTGGCGGTGCATGGCCTCGTCTGCCGGCCCACGGCCGCGCGGGGGCGGGCCGAAGTGCAGCAGCTTTTCGTCAACCACCGCTGGGTGCGCGACCGGGTGTTGGCCCATGGCGTGCGCGCCGCCTATGCCGACGTGCTGCACGGCGCGCTGCAGCCGCAATACGCCTTGCTGATCGGGCTGCCACCCGAGCGCGTGGACGTGAACGTGCACCCGGCCAAGAGCGAGGTGCGCTTCCGCGAATCCCAGGCCGTGCACCAGGCGGTGCTGCATGCGGTGCAGCAGGCGCTGGCGCCAGCCCTGTCCGGGCGGGCGGACACGGGCGCTGGCGGACATGCAGCCGATGGCCTGTCTTCGCCTGCGCACCCCGGTTCGCGGCCGAACCCGCCGTTCGCGTTCGGTCAGCCCAGCATGCTGCGCCAAAGCGCCCTGCCGCTGGCCTCCATGCTGCAAGCGTATGCGCCACTGGGGCCGAGCCAGGCCGGGCATGTGGCGGATTCCGCCACCCCCAATCCCTGGCCGAGCGAGCGCCTGGATCGCATCGCAGACTCTGCGGCGCCAAGCCAGCCTCTCGGCCAGGCCATTGCCCAGTTGCACGGCATCTACATCCTGGCGCAAAACAGCCAGGGGCTGGTGATTGTCGACATGCACGCGGCGCATGAGCGCGTGGTGTACGAACGGCTCAAGGCCGCATGGGATCAGCGCAGCCTGCCCACGCAGCCCTTGCTCATTCCTGCCGGCTTCGCCGCCAGCCCGCAGGAATTGGGCGCGGTGGAAGACCATGCCGAAACCCTCCAGGCCCTGGGCTTCGACCTCGCCGCGAGCGGCCCCGCCAGCCTCGCGGTACGCAGCCTGCCGGGTCTGCTGGGACGGGCCGATCCGGTGCGACTGGCGCGTGCGGTGCTGGCCGAACTGGCGGAATTCGGCACCAGCCAGACGCTGGAACAACGCCGCAACGCCCTGCTCTCCACCATGGCCTGCCACGGCGCGGTGCGCGCCAATCGCCAGCTCACCCTGGGCGAAATGAACGCCCTGTTGCGCGATATGGAGGCCACCGAGCGCTCCGACCAGTGCAACCACGGCCGACCGACCTGGCGCCAGGTGAGCCTGGACGAGCTCGACGCCTTGTTCCTGCGCGGGCGCTGACCGTCATTGACCGGCATTGACGTCCCTTCACGCGCCTTGTCGCCAACCATGCCGCACAAGCCCGAGCGCGCCCCGGTCTGGGCCATCACCGGCCCCACCGCGTCGGGCAAGACCGCCGTCGCCCTGGCCTTGGCGGCGTTGCGGCCGATCGAGATCATCAGCATGGATTCGGCGCTGGTGTATCGCGGCATGGACATCGGCACCGCCAAGCCCACGGCGGCCGAACGGGCGCAAGTGCCGCATCACCTGCTGGACATCCGCGAGCCGAGCGAAAGCTACAGCGCCGCAGCCTTTGCTGCCGACGCTGCGGCCCTGATCGACGCCATCCGCCAACGTGGACGCGAGCCGGTGCTGGTCGGCGGCACCTTGCTTTACCTGCTTGCCTTGCAACAGGGCCTCAACACGTTGCCCCAGGCCGACGCCAGCGTGCGCGCCGGTATCGAGCGCGACGCGCACGAGCGCGGCTGGCCCGCCATGCATGCCGAACTGGCGCGGGTGGACCCTGCCACCGCCGCCCGCCTCGAGCCCGGCGACGCCCAGCGCATTCAGCGCGCGCTGGAGGTCTGGCAGCTCAGTGGCAAGCCCTTGTCGGCCCATTTCGCCGAGCCGCCCAGCGCGCCGGACGTGCCGCTGCGGGTGCTGGCGCTGGAGCCGTCCAACCGCGCGGAGTTGCATGCCCGCATCGCCCGGCGCTTCGACGCCATGTTCGCCGCTGGTTTTCTCGACGAGGTGCGCAGCCTGCGCGCCCGCGGCGACCTGCATGCCACGCTGCCGTCCATGCGCGCCGTCGGCTACCGCCAGGCCTGGGCGCATCTGGACGGCGAGATCGACGCCGCCACCTTCGCCGCGCAAGCCATCGCCGCCACCCGGCAGCTGGCCAAGCGCCAACTCACCTGGCTGCGCAGCATGCCCCACCGGCTGGTGGTGGACTGTTGCGCCGCGAACGCCACCGAACAGGCCCTGCAGCCCTTGCTTCGATCCTGAAGCACAAGCCGGGTCCGGCACCCATCGCAGCCTGCGCATCCACGGCATGGTTGCAGACAAATCCACAATTCGTGGAATTTGTCACGAGATCATCGATTCAGTGACATGCCCGGGCTCTCAACCTCGCGTCCCGACTTCCAGAATAGGGGTGCAGGCGTCGGAGACCACTCATCTCCCGACCCTCTGGGAGCGAGAAGCATGACAGACCCTCGGGAATCTTCAAACCATGGCAGGCAACCCTGCAGTGCTGCGAGCCGCGCGCGCGCAGGCTTCATGGCCCAGCACGGCTCGACCTTGCTGGCCTGTTTCAGTACCGAGACCCATGCCTGCATGGACGCCAACGCGGCCTTCGCCAGCTTGTTCGGCATGCACGAAGATGCCCTGGTGGGGCGGCATTTGTCGCGGGTTTTCGCGCCGGAATGCGTGGCCCAGATCGAGCCGTTCATGCACGACGCGCTGGAAGATCGACAGGAACAATTGTTCGAGCTGAGCCTTCGTGACGCCGTTGGCAGCGTGCGCGACTTCGACGTCAGCCTGTTGCCCTACGCCCCCGGCGGCGCCGTGCTGGAGTTGTGCATGGTGATGCATGAGGTCACGCGCTTTCGCGCCATGGCACGCATGGCGCACGAGGCCGCGGCGCGCCTGCACCGCTTCATGGACGCCAGCACGGAGGGCATCGTGTTCCAGCGCGATGGTGTGATCGTCGACATGAATCCGGCCCTGGCGCGGCTGATGGGCTATGTCGGTCAAGACATCATCGGCCGGCGCGCCATTGACTTCGTCAGCCCCGATTACCGTGACATCGTGATCGGCAGATTCCGCAGCAAGGTCGAGAACAGCCCCTACGAAGTCACGCTGCTGCACCGGGAGGGCTACGACATCCCGGTGGAACTCGTCAGCAGCAATGTCGAATTCGACGGCGAGATGCTGCGCATGACCCTGGTGCGCGACATCCGCGCCCGCCGCGCCGCCGAGCGCCGCATGCGCGAACTGGCCGAACGCGACGGGCTCACCGGCCTGTACAACCGGCGCATGTTCCTGGAGCAGTTGCCCGCGCGCATCGCCGGGCTGACCGAGCGCGAGCAGACCGCCGCGCTGCTGTTCATCGACCTCGACCGCTTCAAGCAGGTGAACGACCGCCACGGCCATGCCCAGGGCGACCGCCTGCTGCAGACCGTGGGGCGGGAGCTGCTGGCGTTTCTCACGCCGGGCGACATCGCCGGGCGCATGGGTGGGGATGAGTTCGCGGTCCTGCTCACCGGCGTCCAGCCCGAGGCCGCCGGGCACCGCGCCCAGGCTCTGCTGGCGCGGCTGCAAGCAGCGTTCGACGCCACCGGGTTGACCGAAATGGCCTACGCCTCCATCGGCGTGGCCCTGTTCCCCAACCACGGCCAAACCGCCGACACCTTGCGGCGCCAGGCCGACCAGGCCATGTACCTGGCGAAGGCCCAGGGCGGCAACGCGGTACGGCTCTACGCCCCGGCGGGCTGAGCCTGCGACGGGTTGTGCGGGGCATGCCCAGGGTGTGCGCGTTCGCGCACGAAGGTGCCCAGCGCTTGCGCGGTGTGGCCCTTGGCCGCGTTGGCACCACCATCGGCATAGTCGCGCGGCGGTCCGGCATGCACCAGTGCGCCACCGCCGGCGCCGCCTTCGGGGCCGAGGTCGATGATCCAGTCGCTCGATGCCATCACGTCCAGGTTGTGCTCCACCACCACCACGGTATGGCCGGCGTCGGCCAGGCGCAGCAGCACGCGGATGAGCTTGTCGACATCGGCCATGTGCAGGCCCACCGTGGGTTCATCCAGCACATACAGCGTGGGGCGCAAGGCGGCGGTGGCGAGTTCGGTCACGAGCTTCAGGCGCTGCGCCTCGCCGCCCGAGAGTTGCGGACTGGGCTGGCCCAGGCGCAGATAACCGAGGCCGACATCGTGCAGCAGCTGCAAGGCGCGGGTGATGCGCGGGTGCGCGGCGAAAAACTCCAGCGCCGCAGCCACGCTCAGCTGCAGCACCTCGCCGGCCGATTTGCCGCGCAGCTTCACGCTCAGGGTCTCGGCGTTGAAGCGCAGGCCGTTGCAGTCCTCGCAAGGCTGAATGACATCCGGCAGGAAGTTCATTTCCACGCGAATGGCCCCCTGGCCCTCGCAGGTCGGGCAGCGTCCGGGGCCGGTGTTGAAGGAAAAGCGCCCGGCGTTGAAGCCGCGCATGCGCGCCTCCAGGGTGTCGGCAAACAGCTTGCGGATGTCGTCCCAGATGCCCACATAGGTGGCGGGGCAGGAGCGCGGGGTTTTGCCGATGGGCGTTTGGTCCACCTCCAGCACGCGCTCGATGGTGTTCATCCAGAGCAGCGCCTTGCAACCCACCGGAACGCCCTCACCGGCCAGCAGCGATTGGGCGCTGGCGTACAACACGCCGCGCGCCAGGCTCGATTTGCCCGAGCCCGAAACCCCGGTGACGACGCTGAGCCGCGCCAGAGGAAAACGGACGTCGATGTCGCGCAGGTTGTGCAGTCGCGCGCCGCGCACTTCCAGCGCCGGGGTGTCGGCGTGGGTCGCGGGACGCGGCACCAGCGGGTGGCGCAGCGGCTCGCGCAGGTAGCGCGCGGTGAGCGAATCCGGATGGCGCATCAGCTCGGAAAGCGTGCCTTGCGCCACCACCCGCCCGCCCAGGCTGCCGGCGCCTGGGCCGATGTCGAGAATGGTGTCGGCGCGGCGGATGGTGTCTTCGTCGTGCTCCACCACCACCAGGGTGTTGCCGCGCGCACGCAGTTCGTCCAGCGCGTCGAGCAGGCGGCGGTTGTCGCGCGGATGCAGGCCGATGGTGGGCTCGTCGAGCACATAGGCCACACCACGCAGATTGCTGCCGAGCTGCGCCGCCAGGCGAATGCGCTGCGCCTCGCCGCCCGAGAGCGTTGGCGCGGCGCGGTCCAACCCGAGATAGCCGAGGCCGACACGCTGCAGGAATTGCAGCCGGGTGCGAATTTCGCTCAGCATGTCGCGGCCCACGGCCTGCTCGCGCGCATCGAGCTGCAGCGCATCGAACCAGGAGTGCGCGGCGTCCACCGCCAGTGCCGAGATCTGGGCGATGGACTGATCGCGAAAGCGCACCGCCAGCGACACCGGGTTGAGCCGCGCCCCCAAGCATTGCGGGCAGGGCTGGGCGTCGCCGTCGTCACGCCAGGTGCCCTCTTCGCCGGTCTGTTCAGCGTCGAAATGTGGCAACCGCACGCCAGTGCCGAAACAGCCTGGGCACCAGCCCGCGGACGAGTTGTAGGAGAACTGGCGCGGGTCCAGTTCGGGGAAGCTGCGCGCGCATGAGGGGCAGGCGCGGCGGGTGCTGAACTGGCGCAGGTCCAGCCCGGCATGGGCGCCAATCACGTCGCCCGCCGCCATCGCGGCACGCAGCTTGTCCAGCGGCCACACCACCTGCACCACGCCCTTGCCGAGCTGCACCGCCTCGCGCACCAGGGCGCGCAGGGCTGCCTCGTGTTCGGGCAGCAGGGTCAGTTCGCCCAGCGGCAGGGCGATGTCGTGTTCGCGAAAGCGGTCGGGCCGAGGCCAGGGGTCGGTCGGCAGGAAGGCGCCGTCCACCCACAAATGGCTATGGCCGCGCTTGGCCGCCCATTGCGCGAGTTCCGTGTACACGCCCTTGCGTTGCACCACCAGCGGCGCCATCACGCCCACGGTCTGGCCGCGCAGCTCGCGCAGCAGTTGCGCGACGATGGCCTCCTCGCTTTGCGGCGCGATGGGCACCTGGCAGTCGGGGCAATATTGCGTGCCGAGCTTGGTGTAGATCAGGCGCAGGAAGGGGTGGGTTTCGGTCAACGTGCCCACCGTGCTCTTGCGCCCGCCGCGACTGGTGCGCTGGGCGATGGCGACGGTGGGCGGAATGCCGAAGATGGCATCCACATCCGGCCGTGGCGGCGGCTGCACGAACTGCCGCGCATAGGCGTTGATCGACTCCAGATAGCGGCGCTGGCCCTCGCTGAACAACACGTCGAAGGCCAGGGAACTCTTGCCCGAACCGGACACTCCGGTGATCACCGTCATGCTGCCGCGCGGCAGATCCACATCGATGTTTTGCAGGTTGTGCTCGCGCGCATGGCGGATGGCGATGTAGCCCTCGCGCCCACGCCGCACCGCCTGGGCGAGATAGGCGCCGGGCCCCTCGGCGGCTTGCAAGATTTCGGCATCGTTGCTGGCGTAGGGCTGTGCCAGCGCGTACAGCTCCCCCTCCCGCCCTCCCCCATGGCGTGGGGGAGGAGTCAACACACCCTGCCCGCGCGATGGAGGTGACAACGCGCCCTCCCCACTGGTGGGGAGGGCCGGGATGGGGAAGAGGCCGTGCTGCACACCCGCACCCACCTGTCCGCGATACGCCGCCAGCGCCCGCCCGGTGTGCGATGCCGCACAGCCCTCGACCACCGCCGGCAGGCCGGCGACGACGATCTGCCCGCCGGCATCGCCACCTTCGGGGCCGAGGTCGATGACCCAGTCGCTGGCGGCGATCACGTCCAGGTTGTGCTCGATCAGCACCACGGTGTGGCCGGTGTCCACCAGTTCGTGCAGGGCGCGCAGCAGCTTGGCGATGTCGTCGAAATGCAGCCCGGTGGTGGGCTCGTCGAGCAGGAACAGGCTGCCCTTGCGCGCACCGCGCCCGGCCGTCTTGCGCGCCTCGGCCAGAAATGCGGCGAGCTTGAGACGCTGCGCCTCGCCGCCCGAGAGCGTGGGCGTGGGCTGGCCCAGGCGCAGGTAATCCAGGCCCACCGACTGCAGCGCCTTCAAGCCCGGCATCAGGTCGCGCTCCTTGGCGAAGGCGGCCAGGGCCTCGGCCACGGTGAGTTCCAGCACGTCGGCCACGCTCAGGCTGCGGCCGTCGGGCAGATCGAGCTTGACCTCCAGCACTTCGGCGCGAAAGCGGCGGCCGTCGCAGTCGGCGCAGCGCAAGTACACGTCGGAGAGGAACTGCATTTCCACATGCTCGAAGCCCGAGCCGCCACACGTGGGGCAACGGCCGTCGCCGCTGTTGAAGCTGAAGGTGCCGGCGCTGTAGCCGCGCCGCTGCGCCTCGGGCAACGAGGCGAAGCGTTTGCGCAGCGCGTCGAACGCGCCGACGAAACTCACCGGGTTGGAGCGCGCCGTCTTGCCCATGGAGGACTGATCGACCAGCACCACGTCGGCCACCTGCTCGGCGCCCAGCAGGCGGTCGTGCGCGCCGGGTTCGGGCGCTGTCTTGCCCAGTGCGCGGGCCAAGGCGGGAAATAGCACGTCGCCCATCAGGGTGGACTTGCCGCAACCCGACACCCCGGTGACGCTGACCAGCGCCCGCAGCGGAAATTCGGCGGTGATGCCGCGCAGGTTGTGCTCACGCGCGCCTTCCAGAATGAGGCGTGGCGCGATGAGCCGGCCGGCGGCGTCCACCGCGATGCGGCGCGGCGCGCGGTCGGGCTGCACCCGTTGCTCGCCGCGCAGATAGGCGCCCGTCAGCGTGGCGGCGGCGCGCAAGCCGGCGAGATCGCCCTGATACACGACTTGGCCGCCATGCTCGCCAGCACCGGGGCCGAGCTCCAGCAGATGGTCGGCGGCGAGCATCACCTGCGGGTCGTGTTCGACCACCAGCAGGGAATTGCCGGCCAGCTTCAAGTCCTGCATCACGGCGTTGAGCCGGTGCAGGTCGCGCGGGTGCAGGCCGATGGAGGGCTCGTCGAGCACGAACAGGGTTTGCGTCAGCGAGGTGCCCAGGGCGGTGGTGAGGTTGATGCGCTGCACTTCGCCGCCCGAGAGCGTGCGCGACTGCCGGTCGAGCGTGAGATAGCCCAGGCCCACGTCCAGCAGGTAACGCAGCCGGGCGCGAATTTCGTCGAGCAGCAGTCGCGTCGCGGCATCGGCGCCGGGGTCGTGCTCCATCGCGACGAAAAAGGCATGGGCGCGCTCCACCGGCAACTGCATCACGTCGTGCAGGCACAGGCCGGGGAGCTGCGCCGCAACCGTGTCGGTCCAGTTCACGCCCTGTGGCCGAAAACGTGGCCGGTCAGCCAGGGCCGCGTCGGCTTCCTCCCGGCTGCCCACGCGCCAGAGCAGGCCGTCGAGCTTGAGCCGCGCGCCGCCGCAGGCGGGGCATGGGCTGCTGCTGCGGTATTTGGACAGCAGCACGCGCACGTGCATCTTGTAGGTGCGGGTTTCCAGCCACTCGAAAAACCGCCGTACGCCGAAATACTGCTTGGTCCAGCTGCCTTTCCAGTCGGGGTCGCCTTCCAGCACCCAATGGCGCTCGCCGGCGGTGAGTTCGGCCCAGGGCACGTCCAGCCGCACGCCGGCGGCCGGGGCGTGGCGCTCCAGGTCTTTTTGCGCGTCCTTGAAGCTGGCGGTCTGCCAGGGCTTGACGGCACCCTGCTTCAGGCTCTTGCGCCCGTCCGGAATCACCAATCCCCAGTCCAGCCCGAGGGTGCGGCCGAAACCGCGACAGGTCTCGCAAGCGCCGACCGGCGAGTTGAAGCTGAACAGGCCAGGACTGGCGTCGCGGTAGGCGATGTCGCAATGCGCGCAATGCAGGTCGGAGGAGTAACGCCAAAGCTGTTGTGTGCCCCTGGAAGTCCGCGAGCGGACTTCGCCCCCCGAGGGGGTCAAGGAAACTTGGGAGCGGCCCGGCGTTTCCTTGGGGGCGTCGGCGACAGCAGGGTCAATCTCGGCCGCCGGCCACACCGCCATGCGCCCTTGTCCCAGGCGCAGCGCGGCCTCCACGGCCTCCATCAGCCGCGCCGTTTCGACGTTGGCAGCGCGGAAGCGGTCCTGCACCACATGCAGCACGTCGCCATCGCGCTGATGCACACGGGTGTAGCCCTGCGCCGCAAGCCCCTGCAGCACTGTGTCTTCCGGCAAGCCAGCGGGAATGGGGACGGGGAAGGTGAGCACCAGGCGCGGATCACCGGCTTGGGCGGCGCGCTCCAGCAGATCGGCGGCGATGCTGGCCGGGGTTTCGCGCCGCACCTCAGCGCCGCACTGGCGGCAATGCAGCCGGCTGGAGCGCGCGAACAGCAGCTTGAGGTGGTCAGCCAGCTCGGTCATGGTCCCCACGGTGGAGCGCGAGGTGCGCACCGGGTTGGTCTGGTCGATGGCGATGGCCGGCAGGATGCCGTCGATGCGATCCACCTGCGGCCGGTCCATGCGGTCGAGGAACTGGCGCGCGTAGGGCGAGAAGGTTTCGACATAGCGCCGCTGGCCTTCGGCATACACCGTGTCGAACACCAGCGAACTCTTGCCCGAGCCCGAGACCCCGGTGACGACGACGATCTGCCCCAGCGGAATGCGCAGATCGAGGTTTTTCAGGTTGTTCTGCCGCGCACCCTCGATGTGGAGGGCGGCTAGGGGTGGAGTCGGCTGGATGGGATCGCGTGCGGTCATCACGCCACTATACGCAGCCGCCGCCAGCGTGCGCAGGCCGGGGGAATGGCGCTTGCCGACGGGTTTCGCCAAGGCCAAAATCGCGCTTTGCGTGCTAGGCTAGTCTCGCATCATGCACTGCAACAAGGTGTCAAACCGGCGTGCTGCAGCGCTGCATTGCGCAAACTGCCGCGTTCAACCACGGCAAGGTTCGTACCGTTCCCACACCCATCGAGACGAGAGGCCGACATGAGCAAACTGCATTTCATCGGCGGCGAAAAAGGTGGCGTCGGCAAATCGCTGGTGTCGCGCCTGCTCGCCCAGTACATGATTGACCACCATCTTCCCTTCATCGGTTTCGACACCGACAAGTCCCACGGTGCCTTGCTGCGTTTTTATGCCGATTACGCCTCGCCGGTCATCATCGACCGCTACGAGAGCCTGGACCGCATCGTCGATGCCGCGATGGAGCAGCCTGACCGGCGCATCCTGGTGGACCTCGCCGCGCAGACCCACCAGTTCCTGGTGCGCTGGATCGAGGATTCCGGCCTGCTGGATCTGCGCGAAGACCTGGGCATGTCCCTCGTCTATTGGCATGTGATGGACTCGGGGCGCGATTCGGTGGACCTGCTGCGCGCCCTGCTCGGCCAGTTCGGCGGGCGCATGCAACTGGTGCTGGTGCTCAATGAAGTGCGCGGCGACCGCTTCGACATTCTCGATGCCTCGGGCCTGAAAACGCGTGCGGAAGACCTCGGCGCCCGCGTCACCGGCCTGCGCCACCTGCAGGACACGACCATTCAGAAAATCGACGCCCACAACACCAGCTTCTGGGCCGCCGTGAACCTGCCCGACCCCTCGGGCAACGGTCTCGGGCTGATGGAGCGCCAGCGGGTCAAAATCTGGATGAGCCGCACCTACAAGGCGTTCGACCAGGTGCAGGTTTGAGGACCAAGGCTGCTCGTCGGCGCAAGGCCGCGCCTTGCACCAGGCACCATGCCGTCAGCCTGCTGCGCAACGCCTCTCGGACCAGGATGATGCATGGCTGACACTCCCACGAGCATCCTGGCGAACATGCCGACGCAAGCTGGCCAACGCAGCATGGGCCCGCTGCGGCAGTTGTTCCCTTTCCTGCGGCCTTATCGCGGCCGCATCGCCCTGGCCCTGGTGTTTCTGCTGCTGGCCGCCGGCAGCACCCTGAGCTTTCCACTGGCATTGCGCTGGCTGATCGACGGCGGCCTGCTGCACCCCTCGACCAACGCCAGCCGCGGCGGCCTCGGCATCCATTTCGTCGCGCTGTTCGGCCTGGCGGTGCTGCTCGGCATGTTCTCGGCGGCGCGCTACTACATGGTGAGCTGGCTGGGCGAGCGCGTCACGGCGGATTTGCGCAGCCGGGTCTACGGCCATGTGCTGACGCAATCGCCGCAGTTCTTCGAGCACACGCAAACCGGCGAGGTGCTGTCGCGCCTGACCACCGACACCACGCTGGTGCAGACCGTGGTCGGCTCCAGCCTGTCGATGGGCCTGCGCAACAGCGTGGTGTTCCTCGGCGGCATGACCATGCTGGTCGCCACCAGCCCGCGCTTGATGCTGAGCGTGGTGGCCGTCATCCTGCTGGTGGTGTTCCCCGCCGTCACCATCGGCCGCCGCGTGCGCCGCCTGTCGCGCGCCAGCCAGGACCGCATCGCCGATTCCAGCGCCATCGCCGCCGAGGTGCTCAACGCCATTCCCACCGTGCAGAGCTATGGGCGCGAACCGGACGAATCGCGCCGCTTCAGCCAGGCCGCGGAAGACGCCTTCAGCACCGCGGTGCGGCGCAGCCGCATGCGCGCGCTGCTCACCGCCTTTGTCATCGTCGCCCTGTTCGGCGCACTCATCTACGGCCTGTACCTGGGCACGGTGGCCGTGGTCGAAGGCCGCATGAGCGCCGGCACCCTGGGGCAGACGGTGCTCTACATCGGCCTGGTGGCGGGCTCCGCCGCCTCGCTGTCGGAGGTGTTCGGCGACTTGCTGCGCGCCGCCGGCGCCACCGAGCGGCTGATGGAACTGCTGGCCGAGCGCTCGCCAGTGGCCAATCCGCCCCAGCCGCAGGCGCTGCCGGCGCCGCAGGGCAGCTCCACCGTGCAGTTCGCCCATGTGCGCTTCACCTACCCTTCGCGCCCGGAACAGCCGGCGCTGGACGATTTTTCGCTGCTGGTGGAGCCGGGTGAGACCGTGGCCCTGGTCGGCCCCAGCGGCGCCGGCAAGACCACGGTGCTGCAACTGCTGCTGCGCTTTTACGACGTGCAGCATGGCGCGGTGAGCGTGGACGGCGTGCGCGTGGACCATGCCGAACTTGCAGCGCTGCGTGAGCGCATCGGCCTGGTGCCGCAGGACGCGGTGATTTTTTCCGCCAGCGCGCTCGACAACATCCGCTACGGCCGGCCCGAGGCCAGCGAGCACGAGGTGATGCAAGCCGCGCGCGCCGCGCAGGCCGACGGCTTCATCCGCGAATTGCCGCAGGGCTACAACACCTATCTGGGCGAGCGCGGCGTGCGGCTTTCGGGCGGCCAGCGCCAGCGCCTGAGCATCGCCCGCGCCATCCTGAAAAACGCCCCGCTGCTGCTGTTGGACGAAGCCACCAGCGCCCTCGACGCGCAAAGCGAACGCGCCGTGCAGGCTGCGCTGGAACGGGCCATGCAGGGCCGCACCACCATCGTCATCGCCCACCGCCTGGCCACGGTGCAGCGGGCCGACCGCATCGTGGTGCTCGAGCGCGGCCGCATCGTCGACATCGGCAACCATGCCGAACTGATGGCGCGTGGCGGCCTGTACGCCCACCTGGCGTCGCTGCAGTTCATGCACGGGCCGGGGAACTTGTCGACTGGCGAGCAACGCAGTTACATTTGACGCCATAACAAGGCCGTCACCGATTCCGGGCACCACGCCGTCCCAACGTGCACCGCATTCCAACCCACTGACCCTCCCGCCATGCAACAAGACAAACCCAAGAAGATCCTCGTGGTCGACGACGATGCCCGCATCCGCGACCTGCTGCGACGCTATCTGGCCCAGGAAAACTACGAGGTGTTCGTCGCCGAAGACGCCAAGGCCATGTCGCGGGTGATGGTGAAAGAGCGCTTCGACCTCATCGTGCTCGACCTCATGCTGCCCGGCGAAGACGGCCTCACCGTCTGCAAGCGCATGCGCTCGTCGAAGGATTTCACCCCCATCATCATGCTCACCGCCAAAGGTGAAGATGTGGACCGCATCATCGGCCTCGAAGTGGGCGCCGACGACTACCTGCCCAAGCCCTTCAACCCGCGCGAACTGCTCGCCCGCATCAGCGCCGTGCTGCGCCGCCAGCCCAACCCCGAGTTGCCCGGTGCCCCGGCGCGCGACGACGAAACCGTGCTGTTCGGCCCGTTCAGCCTCGACCTCGCCCGGCGCGAACTGTCGCGCGAGGGCGAACTCATCAGCCTGACAACGGGCGAGTTCGCCATGCTCAAAGCGCTGGTGCGCCACCCGCGCCAACCGCTGTCGCGCGACCGCCTGGCCGAACTGGCCCGTGGGCGCGACTACGAAGCCTTCGACCGCAGCCTGGACGTCGCCATCTCGCGCCTGCGCAAAATCGTCGAGATCGACCCCGCTCACCCGCGCTACATCCAGACCGTGTGGGGCGTGGGCTATGTGTTCGTGCCCGACACCAAGGACGCCTGAATTCGCCAGTCCTGCTTGACTGGCGCTGACGCCGCTGTGAGCCCCCGACGGTCCGCATGCGGACTCCCCACGGGGGCGTCAAGCAAACTCGGGTTCGGCGCTTCGTTGCCTTGCGGATATTCCTCATGAGCGCCAACGCGCCCGCGCAACCGCCCAAACCCCCGTTCGATCCAGCCCCCGCCACCCTGGCCAAGCCCAGCCTGGCGCGGCGCGTGTTCGGCGGGCTGTCGGGCCGGCTCTACTGGCGCACGTTTTTCCTCATCGTGCTGCTGGTGCTGGCCAGTCTGGCGGGGTGGTTCCAGAGCTTTCGCGTGCTGCAGCTCGGGCCACAGGTGGAGCAGACCTCGCGCCAGATCACCAGCCTCATCGACCTCACCCGCATCGCCCTGGTGCATGCGGCACCCGAATACCGCACGGCCTTGCTCGACGAGTTGGTCAAGCGCGAAGACATTTACATCTACCCGCGCGAAGCCAGCGACCAGTGGACGCCGATGGCGCACACGGATTTCACCCGCCGCCTGACGGCTTCGGTCGACCAGCGTCTGCATGAAAAGCTGGATTTCGCCGACGTGGTGAATGGCCGCTCCGGGCTGTGGATCGGTTTTCGCATCGAGCGCAGCGACTATTGGTTGCTGCTGGACCGCTCGCGCATCGACCCCTCGCTGGGCGAGGCCTGGATCATCTGGGGCGTGCTGGCGACGTTGCTGGCGATGATCGGTGCAGCCATCATCGCCCGTTTCATCAATCGCCCGTTGCGCGACTTGAGCATCGCCACGGCCATGGTGCGCGAAGGCGATTTTTCGCAACAACTGAACGAAACGTCGGGCACGCAGGAAATCCGTGAGGTCAACCGCGGCTTCAACCGCATGGCGCGCGCGCTGCAGGAAATCGACCAGGATCGGGCCTTGATGCTGGCCGGCATTTCCCACGACATCCGCACCCCACTTGCCCGCCTGCGCCTCGAGGCCGAACTGAGCGTGCCCGACCCGCAGGCACGGCAGGACATCATCGCCGACATCGAGCAGGCCGACTCCATCATCAGCAAATTCATGGAGTACGCGCGCACCGCCAGCCCGGTGCGCGAAAGCGTGGACCTGCCCGATCTGGTGACCAAGATCATGGCGGACTACAGCAAGGATGCCGATTTGCGCATCCGCATGCCGAGTAACGCCGAGGCCCAGGCCCTGGCCGACCCGCTGGAATTGCAGCGCATCATCGTGAACCTGATCGAGAATGCCAGGCGCTACGGCCGCACGCCCGGCAGCAACCGGGTGGAGCTGGACATCGGAATCAGCAAACGCAGCAACGAGGTCTGCCTGAGCGTGCGCGACCACGGCCCTGGCGTCACCGCCGACCACCTGCCCCTGCTCACCCGGCCGTTTTTCCGCGGCAACGAAGCGCGCACCGCCGCGAAGGGCACCGGGCTGGGCCTGGCCATCGTCGATCGCACCATCACCCGCATGGCGGGTCGGCTGGAGATCAGCAACGCCAAGGGCGGTGGTTTGATGTTGCGCATCTGGCTGCAGCGCGACCCGGCCGATGTCCTGCCGCCTCCACAGCTTTGATCCCAAGCGCTGGCCTTCGCGCCGATGCTGACAGCGCCAGAACCAGCGCGAGCAGCCCTAGCCGCGCAGGGCGCGTCGCTGCGCGGCCGCCTTGCGCGCCCGGGCACGTCGTGCATCTTTCGGGTCCACCGTCAAGGGCCGGGTGATGTCGATGCGATCGCCCGGGTGGGCCAAGGCGCTGGCCGGTTTGAGCACACCGAATACGGCCAGGCGCAGGTGGCCGCTCGGGTCGCGCCAACTGCTGTCGGGCAAGTCCAGCCCGCTGCGGCTCACCGCATCACCCAGACTTGCGCCGGGGGCGAGCCGAACCGTGCGCAACTGGGCCGCGCCGCAAGCGGGGATCCAGCAGACCTGAACCTCGATGAGGCCGGGGGCCGATGCCGCCTGCTGTTCAGCCATAGATCTTTTCGGCGCGTTGCACGAAGGAATCGACAAAGGTCTTGGCGATATGGCCGAACACCGGGCCAATCACGGCTTCCACCAGCCTGCTGGAGAAGTGATAATGCAGTTCGAAGTCGATCTTGCAGGCCTTGTCACCCTCCAGCGGGGTGAAACGCCAGTGGCCCTGCAAATCGGAAAACGGCCCATCCACCAGCCGCAGATGAATTTCACGCCCTGGGACCTGGGTGTTCACGGTGGTGAAACTCTGCTTCACCCCCTTGAAATCGATGCGAATGGTGGCGCGCATCTGCTCGGGCGTGGCCTCGTGCACCTCCGTCCCACCGCACCAGGGAAGGAATTGCGGATACGAGGCCACATCTGTCACCAGACCGTACATTTGGCTTGCGCTGTACCAGATCAGAACGGACTTGTGAACGACGGCCATGGGGAGGGTTCTTAAAATGGGCGATTGTAAAAAAACGGCCAAGCGCCGCGACAACGCATCATGAGCATCGCCGAAAACCGGAAAGCCGCTTTCAACTATTTCCTCGAAGACCGCTTCGAGGCTGGTTTGGTGCTGGAAGGCTGGGAGGTGAAGGCCATCCGCGCCGGCCGCGCCCAGTTGCTCGACGGCTATGTGCTCATTCGTGACGGCGAAATGTTCCTGGTGGGCATGAATGTCACCGCCTTGCAAAGTGCTTCAACCCATGTGCGTCCCGATGCCAGCCGCACCCGCAAGCTGCTGCTGCACAAAGACGAAATTCGTCGCCTCATCGGCAAGGTGGAGCAGCGCGGCTACACCCTGGTGCCGCTGAACCTGCATTACAAAAACGCCCGCATTAAACTCGACTTCGCCCTGGGCCGCGGCAAGAAACTGCACGACAAGCGCGACACCGAGGCCAAGCGCGACTGGGACCGGGAAAAAGCCCGCATCATGCGCCACGGCAGCAAACACGGCGAGTGACGCCGCAGGGCGGCCCCTCCTGGCCAGGCTTGTGCCTCACGCTCCCGGTCCAAGAACCTTTCCCTGCGCAGTAACTTGCGGGTTCGGGTGGCGCCCGCCCTGCGCTCCTGACGCCGTCCTCGCTGCTTCCGCGCCGATATGGTCCATGAACCCAGCCGTCTTGCCGTCGAGCTGCTCCTGAATGGCGATGTGGGTCATCGCCCTGGTGAGCGCGGCACCGTCAGTGAACTATTCCGACCCTGGCACGGAGGGGCGAGAGCCGCTGCGTTGAACGGGCATGATGTGCTCCTTTTGCGCGCAAGCGCTCACAGTTCCTGCCGCGTGGGGCGGAACAGAATCTCGTTGATGTCCACATCCTCCGGCTGGCTGATGGCGAAGGCCACGGCCCGCGCGAAAGAGTCGGCAGAGATGGCATACGCCGCGTAAAACTGCTGGATGCTCTGGGCCACGTCCGGCTCGGTGATGCTGTCGGGCAGCTCCGTCGCCACCGCCCCCGGCGAGATCACCGTGGTGCGGATGTTGTAGGGCTTGACCTCCTGGCGCAGCCCTTCTGACAACATCAGCACGGCGCTCTTGGTCGCCGCGTACACCGCGCTACCGGGCCGCACCTTGTGGCCAGCCACCGAGGAGACGTTGATGATGTGACCGGACTGTTGCCGCTGCATATGCGGCAGCGCTGCGGCAATGCCGTAGAGCACGCCCTTGATGTTCACGTCGATCATCCGGTCCCACTCGTCGATCTTGCGGCGCTCCAGCGGCGAGTGCGGCATCAGCCCGGCGTTGTTGATCAGTACGTCGATGCGTCCGTAGGTCTGCACCGCCATGTCGACCAGGCGCTGGACCTGGTCGGGGCGGGTGACATCCGTCGCGACGGCAAGGGCCTTGCCCCCGGCCCGCGTGAGTTCGTCGGCCAGGGAAACGATGCGATCGACGCGCCGCGCGCCAAGCACGACACTTGCGCCTTGCGCGCAAAGATGCCGGGCCGCCGCCTCGCCCAGCCCACTACTGGCGCCGGTGATGACGACGACTTTTCCCGTGATGTTGTTGCTCATGGTGTTTGCTCCGAAATGTCGTGGTAGCCGCTCACAGACCGGTGCGCCGCTCCAGCGCTTCTGGATAGCGCGCGCCCTGGATGGGGATGGCCGCGGCCGCGGTGGTGATCTCGCGCAGATCCTCCGCGCTGAGTTCCAGCGTGACGGCACCCAGATTCTCGTCCAGGCGGTGCAGCTTGCTCGTGCCCGGAATGGGCACGATCCAGGGCTTTTGCGCCAGCAGCCAGGCCAGCGCGATCTGCGCCGGGGTGGCGTTCAGGCGCTGCGCGATCGCACGCAGCAGATCCACCAGCGCCTGGTTGGCCTGGAGCGCATCGGGCGCGAAACGCGGCACGCTGCTGCGGAAATCCGTGCTGTCGAAACGGGTGGTGGCGTCGATCGTGCCGGTCAGAAACCCCCTGCCCAGAGGACTGAAGGGCACGAAGCCGATGCCGAGTTCCTCGAGCGTCGGCAGCAGTTCCTCTTCCGGCCGTCGCCACCACAGCGAGTACTCGCTCTGCACGGCAGTCACCGGCTGGACGGCGTGGGCGCGACGAATGGTCTGCACGACCGCTTCGGAAAGGCCGAAGTGCCGGATCTTGCCTTGCCGGATCAGGTCCTTCACCGTGCCGGCAACGTCTTCGATCGGGACGTCCGGATCGACCCGGTGCTGGTAGTACAGATCGATGACCTCGAACTTGAGGCGCTTGAGCGAACCCTCGACGCTTTGCCGGATGTGCTCGGGCCGGCTATCGACGATTTGCTGTTTGTCGGGATTGATCGCGATCCCGAATTTGGTGGCGATCGCCACCTGGCCCCGGAGAGGCGCGAGCGCCTCTCCGACCAGTTCCTCGTTGGTGTGCGGGCCGTAGACCTCGGCGGTGTCGAACAACGTGACGCCGCGCTCGACGGCTGCGCGGATCAGCGCGATCGCCTCCTGCTTGTCGGTGGCCGGTCCGTAGCCATGGCTCAGCCCCATGCAGCCCAGCCCCAGGGCCGAGACTTCCAGATTCGTGTTGCCAAGTATGCGTTTTTGCATGTGCGTGCTCCTGAAGTGGGTTGAAAAAACGGACTGTCGCAACCGATGGGAGACGAGCAATGCGCCCCTCGCTTGTCGATGGCGACACTGTAGACAGCAAAGAATCACCCGACTAGATGGCACAATCTGCATGAGCTTATGAATGGAGTTCATCAATGGCACGCGAAGACCTGAATGCTCTTTTGGCCTTCCTCGCCATAGCGCAGGAGCGCAGCTTCACCCGAGCGGCAGCGCAGCTCGGGGTTTCCCAGTCGGCGCTGAGCCATACGGTGCGCGGGCTGGAGACCCGGCTGGGGCTGCGACTGCTGACGCGCACCACCCGCAGCGTCTCGCCCACCGAGGCGGGCGAGCGCCTGATGCGGACCTTGGGGCCGCGATTCGCCTAAATCGACGCCGAATTGCTGGCCTTGCGCGAACTGCACGATAAGCCCGCAGGCACCATTCGCATCACCGCCGCCGGGCACGCCGCCAATACCGTGCTCTGGCCCAAGCTGTCGACGGTGCTACCCGACTATCCGGACATCCAGGTCGAAATCTCGGAGGACTACGGCCTGACCGACATCGTGGCTCAGGGCTTCGATGCCGGAGTGCGGCTGGGCGAACTGGTGGAGAAGGGACATGATCGCCGTGCGCATCGGACCGGACCTGCGCATGGCCGTGGTGGGCACGCCCGACTACTTCGCACGGCACCCGGCGCCACGCACCCCGCAGGATCTGGCGACGCACAACTGCATCAACCTGCGGCTGCCCACTCATGGCGGGCTGCTGGCCTGGGAGTTCGAGCGCGATGGTCATGCCTTGAAGGCCCACGCGCAGGGTCAGTGGGTGTTCAACAGGAGCACGCCGATGCTGCGTGCAGCGCTGACCGGTGCCGGCCTGGCCTACCTGCCCGAAGACCTGGCGCTGGACCATCTCGCGGCGGGCCGACTGCAACGTGTTCTGGAGGACTGGTGCCCGGCCTTCGCCGGCTACCACCTCTACTATGCGAGCCGCCGGCAATCCTCACGAGCCCTGGGTGTGATCGTCGAGGCGCTGCGGTTTCGGGATTGAGCTTCGCGCCCGGTCAGCATGGTCAACGCGCTTCAGGCGCCCAAAAAAACGGCCACCGCGCGGTGGCCTTGCCTCCTCGGCGGACTGAGCCCGCTCTCCTGTTTCGTTGCTTCAAGCCGCTTTCTTGTCGAAGAACTGTTCGTCCTCGGTCGAGCCTTTGAGGGCAGCGGTGGACGATTCGTTTTCGATGGTGGTGGTCACGGCGTCGAAGTAGCCGGTTCCGACTTCGCGCTGGTGCTTCACGGCGGTGAAGCCCTTGTCGGCAGCGGCGAATTCGGCCTCCTGCATCTCCACGAAGGCGCTCATCTGGTTGCGGGCGTAGCCGTAGGCCAGGTTGAACATGGAGTAGTTCAGCGCGTGGAAACCGGCCAGGGTGATGAACTGGAACTTGTAGCCCATGGCGCCGAGTTCTTTCTGAAACTTGGCGATGGTGGCGTCGTCAAGGTTCTTCTTCCAGTTGAACGAGGGCGAACAGTTGTAGGCCAGCATCTTGCCGGGGAACTTGGCGTGAATGGCGTCAGCGAAAGCCTTGGCGTAGGCCAGATCGGGCTTGCCGGTTTCGCACCACACCAGGTCGGCATAAGGCGCATAGGCCAGGCCGCGCGAAATGGCTTGCTGCAGGCCGGGCTTGGTGCGGTAGAAGCCCTCCACGGTGCGTTCGCCGGTGCAGAACGGCTTGTCGGTGTCATCCACGTCGGCGGTGATCAGGTCGGCAGCTTCGGCATCGGTGCGGGCCACCAACACCGTGGGCACACCCATGACGTCCGCGGCCAAGCGCGCGGCAATCAACTTGGCCACGGCTTCACGCGTCGGCACGAGCACCTTGCCACCCATGTGACCGCACTTTTTCACCGAGGCGAGCTGGTCTTCAAAGTGCACGCCCGCGGCGCCGGCTTCGATCATGGACTTCATCAGTTCGAAAGCATTGAGCACGCCGCCGAAGCCGGCTTCGGCATCGGCCACGATGGGGGCGAAGTAGTCGATGAAGCCTTCGTCGCCCGGGTTCTTGCCTTCCATCCACTGAATCTGGTCGGCGCGGGTGAGGGTGTTGTTGATGCGCTTGACCACGCTGGGCACGGAGTTGGCGGGGTAGAGCGACTGGTCGGGATACATCTCGCCAGCGAGGTTGGCATCGCCAGCGACTTGCCAGCCCGACAGGTAAATGGCCTTGAGCCCGGCCTTGACCTGCTGCATCGCCTGATTGCCGGTGAGCGCGCCCAGGGCGTTGACGAAAGGCTCGCCGTGCATGTCTTTCCACAGGCGATGGGCACCGCGTTTGGCCAGGGTGTGATCGACCATGACCGAGCCGCGCAGCTTCACCACCTCGGCGGCGGAGTACCCACGCTGAATGCCGGCCCAGCGAGGGTTGGTGGACCAGTCTTGCTGAAGTTGCTGAATTTGCTGCTCGCGCGTTGCCATGAGACGATCTCCGGAAGTGGGAAGAAAGGATGCGGCAAGCTTACACCTCATGTGCGCCGCACCATAGTGTTGTATCTTATACAAGACTATTTTTTTACTCATTATTAATCAATATGTTGCGATCATTTTATTGCGATGTGGAATGACAATTCGTGATTCTGAAGACGAAGCTCTTGCTGCGCAGCATGGTCTTTCCGCATAATGAAATCAAAATCGCATATTCTGAAATCCAACGGTTTGACGCGCCTGAGCGGCGCGTCAAGCCTGGCAAGTTCAGTTCTGTGATCACCGCTTGAACCCATGAACACCACCATCTCACCGCCCATGGAACGCCACGCGCCGCAAGATCTGCGCGATTTGTTCTGGTCCTTCAACCGCCTGACCCTTTCCGGCTTCGGCGGTGTGCTGCCATTCGCCCAGCGCGTGCTGGTGGACGAGAAGCAGTGGCTCAGCCGGCAGGAGTTCGTCAACCTGCTGTCCATCAGTCAGGTGCTGCCAGGGCCCAATCTCATCAACCTGGCGCTGATGGTGGGCCAACGCAGCTTCGGCTGGCGCGGAGCGCTTGCGGCGCTGGCAGGCATGTTGGCGGCACCCCTGGCCATCGTGCTGTTCATCGCCGTCGGCTACTCCACCTGGGCGACCGTCCCCTTGGTGCACAACGCGCTGCGTGGCATGGAGGTGGTCACAGCCGGGCTGGTCATTGCCATGGCGCTGCGCCTGGCGCCGGTGCTGCGGCGCGCGCGCACGGCGCCGCTGTGGGCTGCCGCGGCATTCGTCAGCGTGGGGCTGCTGCGCTGGCAGTTGCTTGGCGTCATGCTGGCGCTGGGACCGTTGGCCGTGCTGCTCGCACGCTTTGGGCGGCGGGCGCCATGACGTTCGCGACCCTGAATCTGACCGCCCTGCCCGGGCTGTTCGGCCACTTCATGCTGTGGTCGCTGCTGTCGATCGGCGGGGCCATCGGGCTCCTGCCCGATATGCATCGCTATCTGGTGGACGCGCAGCATTGGGTGACCGACGAGCAGTTCAATGCGGCCCTGGCGCTGGGCCAGGCCTCGCCGGGGCCGAACATGATTTTGTTCGCCGCGCTGCTGGGCTGGCATGTGGCCGGGCTGATCGGTGCGCTGGCTGGCGCCATCGGCCTGATCCTGCCGTCCACGCTCATCACCCTGGCCTATTTTCGCTACAGCAGCAGCAACCCCGAACACCGCTGGATCCGGGCGATCCACGATGGCCTCGCACCCATCACCGTGGGTCTGCTGCTGTCTTCGGGCTGGCTGCTGGCGGCGCATAACGTCCATGCCTTCCTGGAAGGATGCATCGTTGCCGTGGTGGTCGCTCTGAATCTGTGGACGCGCATCAACCCACTCTGGCTTTTGCTGGGTGGCGCAGCAGCCGGCGCCCTCGGCTTGATGTGAGGTCCAAGCACCATGATGCATCGCATGACGGGTTTGCAACAGTGCGGCTCCCTGCCGGTCTGGGACACAGCCGCGCTGCGACGCATCGAACACGATGCAGCATCCGGTTTGCCGCCGCACGGCTTGATGCAACGCGCGGGGGATGCCATCGCCCGCCTCGCGCGCGCCCGCTTCCCCCATGCGCGCCAGGTGACCATGCTGTGCGGCCCCGGCAACAACGGCGGCGACGGCTTGGTCGCGGCCGCAGCCCTGGCGCGACATGGCTTGCAGGTTTCGGTGTGGATGGTGGCCTGCGGCGCGGCCGCCGACTGGCAACGCACGACACGGCCGGCCGACTGGCTCTGGGCCTTGCAACTGGCTCGCGACGCAGGCTTGCAACCGTTGCCGTGGACGCAAGACGCTGCAACATGGGCATGGCAAGGGGCCGGTCTCATCATCGACGCCTTGCTCGGCATCGGCCTCAACCGTGCGCCCGAAGGCGAGATGGCCGCTGCCATGGCCGCATTGGCGCAGCACCCGGCGCCGGTCCTGGCGGTGGATCTGCCCTCCGGCTTGGCGAGCGACACCGGCACGGCGCCAGGAGAGATGGTTCGCGTCGAAGTCACGCTCACCCTGCTTGGCCTCAAGCCAGGCCTGCTGACCGGACCCGACGCCCACGCCTGTGGTGAGCTCTGGCTGGACGATCTGGACGCATGGGGCGATCTGGGTGACAGCGCCATCTCAAGAAAACGCCGGACCGCCCCAAGTTTTCTTGACCCCCTCGGGGGGCGGCTGCTGCAAGGCAGCGGCCTGGGGGCTCTCACCCCTAAACCCGATGCCACAGCCATGCTGCTCGGCGCGGCCGATGCCATCGCGGCATTGCCGCAGCCCGGATCGGCGGCGCACAAGGGCGAGCGCGGTGACGTGCACATCTTCGGCGGCGCGATGGGCATGACCGGCGCCGCCCTGCTTGCCGCCCGCGCTGCCCTGGCCTTGGGCGCCGGGCGCGTGTTCGCCGCCCTGCTCGACCCGCAAGCGCCATCGTTCGACGCCGCCCGGCCTGAGCTGATGCTGCGCAAACCGCAAGCCCTGCTGGAGATGGTTCGCCATGCGCCCACGCGGGAAGGCCGATGCTGCGTGGTTTTCGGCCCGGGCGCGGGCATGTCTGCCGAGGCCTTGTCGATCCTGCAAGCGTTGCTGGCGCTCGATCAGCCCTTGGTCATCGATGCCGACGGGCTCAACTTGCTGGCAGGCCAGGCCCGCGACGGGCTGCTTTGGCAGGCGCTGCAACAACGCCGCGCCCCAACCTGGCTGACCCCGCATCCCCGTGAAGCTGCGGGTTTGCTGCAGTGGGATACCGCCCGGGTGCAGGCCGATCGCCTGAGCGCCGCGCGAACCCTGGCTGCCCAGAGCCGGGCGCACTGCGTGCTCAAAGGCGCGGGCAGCGTGATGACCACGCCGGACGGCGCCGCGTGGATCAACCCCAGCGGCAATGGCCTGCTGGCCACGGCCGGCAGCGGCGACGTGCTCACCGGCACGCTCGCCGCCTGCATCGCACCCGCCAGGAACCCGAATGCAGCGATTGCCGCCGCGCGCGCTGCCGTATGGCTCCACGGCGCCGGTGCCGACCTCGCCCGGGAAGAAGGCCAGGGCTTGCGCGCCGGAACCCTGCCCGACGCCATGGTCCGCGCGCAAGCCCTGGCGAACGGGCTGCCCATCGACATGGATCGCGCGGGGCACCGCTTGTAGCGCCCTGGCGGCAGCGTTCGACGGTGCGTTGATCTCAGTTCGTGCGGCTGCGCTTCTTGGCTGGAGATGACTTTCCTGCCGCAGAAGTCTTGCGGCCCGCTGGCTTGCCGGCTGTCGCGCCCTGCCCCTTGGATGCCGTTGCCGACTTGGCCTTGGGTGCTTTCTTCGTCGCCGACTCGTCGGCAGGCGCCGACTGGCTTTCCATCGTCCCGCCGCCGCGCTTGCGCTTGGATGAAGAGGGCGCACGCTCCATGGCCGCATGGGGCACGAACAAGCTGCTGTCGCTGTCGTCCATGGGCGTATCCAGCGGCGCGAGCATGGCTTCGAGGCGGCCTCGGCGGCGTGAGCCCGAACCGTTGGCAGTGCTGGGCGCACCGGCCGGATGCAGGGGATCGGCCACCATGCGGAAGTCGATCTTGCGGCCATCCAGATCGACGCGGCTGACCTGCACCAGCACGCGGTCGCCCAGGCCGTAGCGCTTGCCGGTACGCTCGCCGCGCAGCTCGTTGCGGGCTTCGTCGAAACGAAAATACTCGGCGCCGAGCTCGGAAATGTGAATCAACCCCTCAACGAACAGGCTGGTGAGCTGCACGAAAATCCCGAAGCTGGTGACCGCGGTGATGGCGCCGACGAATTCCTCGCCGAGCTTGTCGCGCATATACCAGCACTTGAGCCAGCTCTCCACGTCGCGCGTGGCCTCGTCGGCCCGGCGCTCGTTGGCCGAGCAATGCTGGCCCACGGCCTCCCACACCATGACGTCGGCCGATGAGGTCTTGGTGCGCTTGGGCACGATATCCTCGCCCGCCTTGAGCTTCGCCTGCGCCGCCTTGGATTTGGACTGCACGCTGGGCAGCGACAACACCAGGCTTTCGGGCGGTTGCAGCTTGTACTTGCCACCGGCCAGAATGGCCTTGATGGCGCGGTGCGTGAGCAGGTCGGGGTAGCGCCGGATGGGGCTGGTGAAGTGGGCATAGGCGGTGTAAGCCAGACCGAAATGCCCGCTGTTGTGCGGCGTGTAAATGGCTTGCTGCATGGAGCGCAGCATGAGCGCGTTGATCTGCGCTGCATCCGGACGGTCGCGTGCGGCATCCGAGAGCTGCTGGTAGTCGGAGGGTTCCGGGTCGTCGCCGATATGCGCGGCAATGCCCAGGGTCTTGAGAAAACTGCGCAGCAGCGCGAGCTTCTCGGGCGTCGGCCCTTCGTGCACGCGGTAGAGGCCGGGGTGCTTGTTGCGCTCCAGAAAATCGGCCGCGCTGACGTTGGCCGCCAACATGCACTCTTCGATCAGCCGGTGCGCCTCATTGCGGGTGCGCAGCGCGATTTTCTCGATGCGCCCGCTGGCATCGCACACGATCTGGGTTTCCGGCACTTCGAGGTCGATCGCGCCACGCAGGCGACGCGCCTTGAGCAAGGCGGTATACACGTCGTACAAGTGCAGCAGATGCGGCACCAGCGCGGCATTCGCCTGGGCCTCCGGCCCGCGCGTGTTCTCCAGAATCGCCGCCACTTCGGTATAGGTGAAGCGCGCCTGCGAGCGCATCACGGCCGGATAGAACTGGTAAGCCTTGAGTTCGCCCTGGCTGTTGATGAGCATGTCGCTCACCATGCACAGCCGCTCGACCTTGGGGTTGAGCGAGCACAGGCCGTTGGACAGCTTCTCCGGCAGCATCGGGATGACGCGGCGCGGGAAGTACACGGAGGTGGCGCGTTCCAGCGCGTCGAAATCGAGCGGATCTCCCGGCTTCACGTAGTGCGACACGTCGGCGATGGCGACGATGAGGCGAAAGCCGTCTTCGCGGCCGATGCGGACCGGTTCGCTGTAGACCGCATCGTCGAAGTCGCGCGCATCCTCGCCATCGATGGTCACCAGCGGCACGTCGGTGAGGTCGTAGCGGCCTTCGCGATCCTTCTCGCGCACATGCCCGGGCAAGGCTGCGGCCTGCTTCTCCGTCTCGGCGCTGAAGCGATGCGGCACGCCATACTTGCGCACCGCGATTTCAATTTCCATGCCGGGATCGTGCAAGGCGCCAAGCACCTCGGTCACCTTGCCCATGGGTTGGCTATAGGGTGAAGCCGGCTCGGAAATCTCGACACTCACCACCTGCCCCACCTTGGCAGCGCCGATGCTGCTGGCCGGAATCAGGATGTCTTGCGCATAGCGCCTGTCCTCCGGGGCCAACAACCAAATGCCGTTTTCGTGCAACAGCCGCCCGATCACCGGCCGACGTGAACGCTCGAGAATTTCGATCACCTGCCCTTCGGGCCGGCCGCGCTTGTCCTGCCGCACGATCTTCACCCGCACCCGGTCGAGATGCATGACCGAGCGCATTTGCTGCGGCGCCAGATAAACATCCTGCGCACCCTGCTCCGAAACCACGAGGCCATAGCCGTCGCGATGGCCTTGAACAATGCCTTCGACAATCACTGTCAGATTCCTTTTGTTGTTGCTGCGCCGGAGCCGTGAGGCTCGCTGCACAATGTTCATTGCTTGCGCAGCATACTGGACAGCCTTGAATTTCCTGCTAAGATTTGGCGCTTGCCCAGATGGCGGAATTGGTAGACGCACTAGTTTCAGGTACTAGCGCTGCGAGGCGTGGAGGTTCGAGTCCTCTTCTGGGCACCAAGACAGCTTAACGCAACACCTGCAGCAGCCGAAAAGCCCGACAATTCGTTGAATTGCCGGGCTTTTTAACGCCTGAAAACGTTGCTGCAACACGGTGTCGGTCTTAGTCTTACTGTGTCACAAAATGAGTTTTTGCTTGCTCCGCCACAGCAAGGACACTGTCCGAGGCGGGCGAGCAGTGCGTAGCTCAGGCTGCGCCGCAGTGTCGTGATCGAGTGCTCCACGTGCCGCTGCGCGCGCAGGACTGCCTCGGGGGATGTAATCTTTGGGAAGGGCAGGCACTTGGCGTTCGATGAAGTTTTTTTTGCCACCGACGGGCTTGTCGGCAATGAGTCGCTCGGCCATCAGGAACGCGTAGGCCGCGATGCTTAGAGCGGCATGGTGGTGGAACCCTCGCCAGCCGCGGCCCTCGTAATGACCCAGCCCGAAGTCCTGCTTCAAGTCCTGGTCGTCGCGCTCGATGCGCCAGCACTGATGGGCGGCGCTGACCAGTTCGTTGATCGGTGTGTCTTCGGGTAGCGTGGACAGAACGTATTTGCTCGGCTCTGCATCGCCCGCTGGCCACTCGATCAGCAACCACTGAAGTGGGCGCAACCGAGCTTTTCCGGCGTTGCCGCCGGCATGGCGCACACGCAGCGCTGCGAAGCGCCCGCTGAGTGGCTCATGGGTGCCCTCGCGCCAACTGATCGTATGGAACGCCTGCGCCGGCAACGACAGGGCCAGCTCTTTGACGCTCATCGGCTGAAGCCGGGCGGTGCGCCGCGGCATCACAGGCGGGCGGCCCGTGCCGCTGTAGGGCTTGGGTGGCAGCGGCTCAACCCCGGGTGGCCAAACCACGACTGCCGAGGTCACGCCCACGGCGTACTCCAGCCCCATGTCGCTCAATGCCCGCCGGAAGGCGGTGTCCACGCCATAGCCGGCATCGGCCAACACGCAATGGTGCGGCGCGCCTTCGGCCAGCAAGGTGCGCAACTGCGCCAACGCGATCTGCGTCTTCGTGGCGAAGCGCAACTCCTCGGGTACCCCGGCCTGGGCTCTGCGCTTCGGGTCAGCGGCCCAATCCTCGGGGAGATAGAGCTGCCATGCCACAGGGACGCTGCCTTGATCGCATGCCAGCGATACGCTCACCGCGACCTGGCAGTTGTCCTGCTTGCCCAGCATCCCGCAGTATTGACGGGCCACGCCGACCGAATGCTTGCCCTTCTTCGGGAACCCCGTGTCATCGATGATCCACCAGCCGCCACGACTGAAGTCCATCTGCGGCACGACCCATTGGCAGACCCGGCGCAGCATCTCCCGATCCGACCATTCTGCCTTGGCCACGAAGTGGTGCAGCGACTGATGTCGGGCGCTGGCGTGCAGGGGGTCGACCCGTGCGGCCATCGGCTCCACGCTCTTGCGAGTCAGCGGCAGCATCAGCCCCGTGCAGTAGCCCCTGAGCCCCGCGTGACGAGCCGCATGCCCCAACCCCTCGAACAAGTGGCTCAAGTACTGATCAAACCGTTCGCTTGCACCCATCGTTCCTCATCTGAAGAGTGAAGAGGTGGGTATAGTGCCACAATTCTATTGACACAGTAAGATTAGGGCAACGCTGAACAAGTCCCTCCGTGCGCATCGCATCCCTTCCCGATGCGCGGCGCGCTGCATCACGGGAACTGATTCAGCGTCGCCTTAATTCACCGGGGTGAGCTTGGCGATGTTCAAGGCCAGCCATTTCGGTCCGTGGCGCTTGAATCGCACCTGGGCGCGGGCATCAAGGCCCTGGCCTTCGAGCGTGAGAATCACGCCTTCGCCGAACTTGGTGTGAAACACCGATTGGCCCACGCGCAAACCATGGCCCGCAGCGGGCGCGCCGGCGGCCGAGGGCGTGAACGGCACCGCAGGTTCATCGCTCCAGGCCGCGCGCAGGCTGGGCGCGTAGGATGAAGCCGGCTTGCCGGCCTTGGGCGACAGCCACTTCAAGGTCTCTTGCGGCAACTCGTCGAAAAACCGGCTGCGCAGGTTGTAGCGCGTCTGGCCGTGCAGGATGCGGCTTTGCGCGTGGCTCAGATACAGGCGCTTGCGCGCGCGGGTGATGGCCACGTACATCAGCCGTCGCTCCTCCTCCACGCCATCGGCCTCGTTCATCGCGTTCTCGTGCGGGAACAAGCCCTCCTCCAGGCCGGTGATGAACACGGCGTCGAACTCCAGGCCCTTGGCGGCGTGCACCGTCATCATCTGCACAGCGTCTTGCCCGGCCTGGGCCTGGTTGTCGCCCGCCTCCAGCGCGGCGTGGGTGAGGAAGGCGGTGAGCGGCGAAAGGGTCTCGCCCGTGGCGGGGTCGATGGCTTGCAGGTTCTGCAGCGCCTGCTCCGACAGCGGCCGCTCGCGCAGCGCCTCGGCGTCGAGGCCGAAGCCCTCCTGCGTGACGAAAGCGGTGGCGGCGTTCACCAGTTCTTCCAGGTTTTCGACCCGGTCTTGGCCGTCGCGCTCGTTGCGGTAATGCTCCAGCAGGCCGGAGACACCGAGCGCGTGGCGAACAAGGTCGGGCAGGCTCATGGCGGCGCAATCCAGCCGGGCCTTGGCCAGCAGGTCGACGAAGGCCTGCAGACTGAGCGCGCCGCGCCCGCCCAGGGCCGAGATGGCATCGGCCAGCGGCACGGCGCGCAACCTGGCCGCGTCCTGCAACTGCTCCAGCGTGCGCGCGCCAATGCCGCGTGGCGGGAAGTTCACCACGCGCAGGAGAGCGGTGTCGTCCTGCGGGTTGTCGAGCAGGCGCAGATAAGCCAGCGCATGCTTGATTTCGGCGCGCTCGAAAAACCGCAGCCCGCCGTACACCTTGTAGGGAATGGCGGCGTTGAACAGCGCGCCCTCGATCACCCGCGACTGCGCGTTGGAGCGGTAGAGCAGCGCGATCTGGTCGCGCGTGTAGCCCTCGCGCAGCAGCAGGCGAATTTCCTCCACGACCCAGGCCGCTTCCTGATGATCGCTGGGCTGCTCGATGACCCGCACCGGCTCGCCGGCGCCCGCCTCGGTGCGCAGGTTCTTGCCCAAGCGGCGGTTGTTGTGGGCGATGAGGTGGTTGGCGGTGTCGAGAATGTTGGCGTGCGAGCGGTAGTTGTGCTCCAGCTTGATGAGGTGGTGCACATGGAACTCGCGCTGGTAGTCGTCCATATTGCCGACGTTGGCGCCGCGAAAGGCGTAGATGCTCTGGTCGTCGTCACCCACTGCCACCACCGCGCTGGGCTGCGGCTCGCTCGGCCCGGCCAGCAGCTTGAGCCACTGGTATTGCAGGCGGTTGGTGTCCTGAAATTCGTCGATCAGGATATGCCGGAAGCGCGCGCGGTAATGCTGGCGGATCTCGGCGTGGTCGCGCAGCACCTCGTAAGTGCGCAGCAGCAGCTCGGCGAAGTCGGCCACGCCTTCGCGCTGGCACTGCGCCTCGTAAGCGGCGTACACCTCGGCCATCAGCCGGCTCTGGGCGTCGCGCACCTCGCAGTCCTTGGCACGCAACCCCTGCTCCTTCATGCCGTTGATGAACCACAGCACCTGCTTCGGCGGCGCGCGCTGTTCGTCCACGTTCAGCCCCTTGAGCAGGCGCTTCACGGCGGAGAGCTGGTCTTGCGTGTCCAAAATCTGGAAGGTCTGCGGCAGCCCGGCGGTTTTCCAGTGAGCCCGCAAAAAACGGTTGCACAGGCCATGAAAAGTGCCCACCCACATGCCGCGCACCGGCATGGGCAACATGGCCGAAAGCCGCGTCAGCATTTCCTTCGCCGCCTTGTTGGTGAAGGTCACCGCCAAGACGCCTGCGGGCGACACCTGCCCGGTGGAAATCAGCCAGGCAATGCGGGTGGTCAACACCCGCGTCTTGCCGCTGCCGGCACCGGCCAGGATCAGCGCGTTTTCAGGGGGCAGCGTGACGGCGGCAAGCTGTTCGGGATTGAGGTGCAGCAGCAGATCGGACATGGCGTCATTCTAGGAGCCCCACCCTGCGCCATAGTCGTGCCAAGCATGCCCAAGAGCCGGTGCGAGACAATGTCACTCTTTACTTGGAAGAGGTCGCCCATGAGCATGAAAAAAACCGATTTGGTCAAGAATCTGGCCAAAAAGCTCGACGGCAAGATGAAAACCGCGGGCATTCCCGAGCGCTTTGCGCAGGGTGCAGCCGCAGCCAAGCGTGAGCGCCCGACCGGCCCTGCCGCGATCAAATTGGAGCCGGTCACCTGCCGGCTGCCACCGGCACTGGCGCAGCGCTTGCGTGAACGCGCGGTGGCGCATGAAGGCGGCATCCACGCGCTGATGGCACAGGCACTGCAAAGCTGGCTGACCGCCAACCCGGGCAACTGAACCTCGCCCGATCAACGCCGGCCCGAGCATCCTTACCGTTTGATGGATTCCCATGACTGAACTTGCCAAATCGTTTGAACCGCACGACATCGAAGCGCGCTGGAGCGCGCGCTGGGAGGAACTGGGCGTGTTCGCCCCCGCGCTGGACGCCGCCAAACCCTCGTTCTGCGTGCAGCTCCCGCCGCCCAATGTGACGGGCACGCTGCACATGGGCCATGCCTTCAACCAGACCGTGATGGACACGCTCACCCGCTACCACCGCATGCTGGGCGACAACACGCTGTGGGTGCCGGGCACCGACCACGCGGGCATTGCCACGCAGATCGTGGTGGAGCGGCAGTTGCAGGCGCAGGGCATCAGCCGCCACGACCTGGGGCGTGAGGCCTTCGCGCAAAAAGTGTGGGCGTGGAAGCAGGAATCGGGTCACACCATCACCAACCAGATGCGCCGCATGGGCGACTCGGTGAGCTGGGAGCACGAGTACTTCACCATGGACGACAAACTGTCCAGGGTGGTGATGGAGACTTTCGTGCGCCTGTACGAGGAAGGCCTGATCTACCGCGGCAAGCGCCTGGTGAACTGGGACCCGGTGCTCAAGAGCGCGGTGAGTGACCTGGAGGTGGAGAGCGCCGAGGAAGACGGTTTTCTGTGGCACATCCGCTACCCCCTGTCCGATGGCTCGGACAGCGTGGTGGTGGCCACCACCCGCCCTGAGACCATGCTCGGCGACACGGCGGTGATGGTCCACCCGGACGACACGCGCTACCAGCACTTGATCGGCAAGCAGGCCAGGCTGCCCATCACCGGACGTCTGGTGCCGGTGATCGCCGACAGCTATGTGGACAAGGACTTCGTCACCGGCGTGGTGAAGGTGACGCCCGCACATGACTTCAACGACTACGCGGTGGGGCAACGGCATGGGCTGCCGATGCTGAGCATTCTGACTAAGGATGCGCGCATCATCGATAACAATCCAGCGACCGTCTCGGAAGGATGGGATAAGTACCGCGCCGAACTGCATCCTGGAGTCAAGATCAGCTCAGGGACAAGTGACCAGCCGTTAGCCACCGACGCTGGCATCCCATCGCAATTGCAAGGCCTCGACCGCTTCGAGGCGCGCAAGAAAATTGTCGCCCAGCTCGAAGCCGAAGGCTTGCTGGTCGAGGTGAAGAAACACAAGCTGATGGTGCCTCGCTGCGCCCGCACCGGCCAGATCGTCGAGCCCATGCTCACCGACCAATGGTTCGTCGCCACGACCAAACCCGGCGCGGACGGCAAGAGCATTGCGCAGAAGGCCATCGACGCGGTGGCCGGCGGCGCGGTGAAGTTCGTGCCCGAGAACTGGGTGAACACCTACAACCAGTGGATGAACAACATCCAGGACTGGTGCATCTCGCGCCAGCTCTGGTGGGGCCACCAGATTCCGGCCTGGTATGGCGAGAACGGCCAACTGTTCGTCGCCCGCAGCGAAGATGAAGCCCGCGCCAAGGCGCAGGCCGCCGGCTATACCGGCGCGCTGCAGCGTGACGAGGACGTGCTCGACACCTGGTATTCCTCCGCGCTGGTGCCCTTCTCCACCATGGGCTGGCCGGAGCCCACGCGCGAGATGGACTTGTTCCTGCCATCGAGCGTGCTGGTCACGGGCTTCGACATCATCTTTTTCTGGGTGGCGCGCATGATCATGATGACCACCCACTTCACCGGCAAGGTGCCGTTCAGGCATGTCTACATCCACGGCCTGGTGCTGGACGCGCACGGCAAGAAGATGAGCAAGAGCGAAGGCAATGTGCTCGACCCCGTGGACCTGATCGACGGCATCGATCTGCCCGCCCTGCTCGACAAGCGCAGCAGCGGCCTGCGCCGCCCTGAAACCGCGCCCGCCGTGCGCAAGGCCACCGAGAAAGAATTCCCCGAGGGCATTCCGGCCTACGGCGCGGACGCGCTGCGCTTCACTTTTGCCTCGATGGCCACGCTGGGCCGCAACATCAACTTCGACACCAAGCGCTGCGAGGGTTATCGCAACTTCTGCAACAAGCTGTGGAACGCAACGCGCTTCGTGTTGATGCAAGTCGATGGCCTGAGTGACTTCGATCGTGGGATGGACCAATGCAATGACGGCAGCGACCCCCACGCTCGCGATGGCTCGCTGCCCCCCGGGGAGGCTATCGCCGCCTTGGGACGGCCCGGCGACGGCGGCTGCGGCCCCGAAGGCTCTATGCATTTCAACGCGGCCGACCGCTGGATCGCCTCGCTGCTTCAGCGCACTGAGCAGCAGGTGGCGCAAGGCTTTGCCGACTACCGCCTGGACTTCGCTGCACAGGCCATCTACCAATTCGTGTGGGACGAGTTCTGCGACTGGTATCTGGAAATCGCCAAGACCCAGATCGCCACCGGCACGCCCGCGCAACAACGCGCCGCGCGCCGCACCCTGGTGCGCACGCTGGAAACCGTGCTGCGCCTGGCCCACCCCATCATGCCCTTCATCACCGAAGAGCTGTGGCAGACGGTGGGCCCGCTGGCCGGGCGCCGCGGCGCCAGCTTGAGCGTGGCACCGTATCCGCAGGCGCAGCCGGGCAAAATTGACGAAGCAGCGGAAGCCGAGATTGCCGCCTTCAAACAACTGGTCGACGCCTGCCGCAATCTGCGCGGCGAACTCGGCGTGTCGCCCGCACAGCGCCTGCCGCTGCTGGCCCGCGGCGACGTGGCGCTGATCGAGCGCCACCGCCCGGCTCTGCAGGCGCTCGCCAAGTTGTCGGAAGTAAGGGTGTTTGCCGATGAAGCGGCATGGAAAGCGGCCACGCAGTCGGCGCCAACAAGCGCCTTGGGCGCGACGCAGTTTGCCCTGTTCGTCGAAGTGGACGTGGCTGCCGAGCGCGATCGCCTGGGCAAGGAAGTGCTGCGCCTGCAAGGCGAAATCGCCAAGGCGCAAGGCAAGCTGGGCAATGCCAGTTTCGTCGACCGCGCCCCGCCCGCCGTGGTGGCGCAGGAACGCCAGCGCATGGCCGATTTCCAGACCCTGCTCGCCAAAGTGCAGGAGCAGCTCGACCGCCTGCAGGTTGCTGCCTGAGCCGGCGAGGCTGCTCTCGCGTCGACGCCAAGCAGCCAGCATTCCGGGGGTTCGATTTGTCGCATGCCGCCGCTATGCTGCAGTGATCCACAACCTTCTGTCCGACCATGCCACCCGTCATCACCAAAGCCGTCTTCCCCGTCGCCGGTCTCGGCACCCGCTTCCTGCCCGCCACCAAGGCCACGCCGAAGGAAATGATGCCGGTGGTCGACAAGCCGCTGATTCAGTACGCGGTGGAAGAGGCTTACGCCGCCGGCATCACCGAAATGATTTTCGTCACCGGCCGCCACAAGCGCGCCATTGAAGACCATTTCGACACCGCCTACGAACTGGAACACGAGCTTGAAGCCGCTGGCAAGACCGCCATGCTGGAGGTCGTGCGCAGCGTCAAGCCGGCCGAAGTGCAATGCGTGTTCGTGCGCCAAGCGGTGGCCAATGGCCTGGGCGCGGCGGTGTTGTGCGCCGAGCGGCTGGTGGGCAATGAGCCTTTCGCCGTCATCCTGGCGGACGATTTGCTGGTGGGCACGCCGCCGGTGATGGCGCAGATGGTGGAGATTCACGGCCGCCATGGCCGCAGCGTGATTGCCACCGAAGACGTGCCGCGCGAGCACACGCGGCGCTACGGCATCGTCAGTGGGCAGGAGATCACGCCCGGCCTGACCTCGCTCACCGGCATTGTCGAAAAGCCGGCGCCCGAGGTGGCTCCGAGCACCCAGGCGGTGGTCGGCCGCTACATCCTCAGTGCCCGGGTGTTTCATCACCTGCGCAACGGCAAGCCCGGCGCCGGTGGCGAAATCCAGCTCACCGACGGCATCGCCGCGCTGCTGGCGGAGGAGGCGGTGTACGCCTACCGCTACCAAGGCCGCCGCTTCGACTGCGGCAGCAAACAGGGATACTTGGAGGCTACGGTGCAACTCGGCCTGGCCCACGCGGAAACCGGGGCAGCGTTCGCCGAATACCTCAAGGGACTGAAGCTCTGAGTTGAGCCGGGCTGGCTTGCGGCCGACCTTTCAACGCCGGCGCATCACATGCGCGATGGAATTGGGTTCCTGCTTCTGTTCCACCAGTTCGTTGCCGGTCTGCCGGGCGAAGGCCTGGAAGTCGCGCACCGAGCCCGGGTCGGTGGCCAGCACGCGCAGCAACTGCCCGCTTTGCATCCCGGCCAGCGCCTTCTTCGCCTTGAGAATGGGTAACGGACAGTTCAGGCCGCGCGCATCCACCTCCATGTCCACCTCCATGTCCACCTTGTCCACCGCTGCGCTGTCGCTCATGTCGTCCCCTCGTCATGGTTTGTTCAATGGATTGATTTTAAAAGTTCAATCCACCCATGCCGGTTTCGGCAGCACAATGACCCTGTCCCCACCCTCCTTGTGCCGATCATGGGTTTGGCTTCCTGGTTCAACTTTCCGGTGCGCGCCGGTCGTTCCTCGGCCGGGCTGAATTTCACCGCACTCAACGAGCAGCAGATCCTGAGCCTCGCCATTGCGCTGGAGGAAGACGACGCGCGCATCTACAACACCTACGCCGACACCCTGGCTGCCGACTACCCCGACACCGCGCAGTTGTTCCGCGGCATGGCAGCCGAGGAGGACGGGCATCGCCACCGGCTGATCGAGCTCTACCGCCAGCGCTTCGGCGAACGCATTCTGCTCATCCGGCGGCAGGACGTGCGCGGCTTCATCGAGCGCAAGCCCTTGTGGCTGATGCAGCCGCTGGACCTGGAAACCATACGCGCTCAGGCCGAGTTGATGGAGGCCGATTCGCGGCGCTTCTACGCCCAGGCCGCGCGCCACACCAGCGACGCCGCCATCCGCCAGCTGCTTGGCGATCTGTCCGCCGAGGAAAGCAAGCACGAGTCGAAGGCCGAAACCCTGGGCGACCGCTTCATCACGCCCGACACCGTGCACACCGAGCGCGAGACCCAGCGCCGCATGTTCGTGCTGCAGTTCATCCAGCCGGGGCTGGCGGGGCTGATGGACGGCTCGGTCTCCACGCTGGCGCCGCTGTTCGCCGCGGCCTTCGCCACGCACAACACCTGGAACACCTTCCTCGTGGGTCTTGCCGCCGCCATCGGCGCCGGCATCAGCATGGCGTTCGCCGAGGCCTTGTCGGATGATGGCGCCCTCACCGGACGCGGCAGCCCGGTGCTGCGCGGCGCCGTCACCGGCTTGATGACCACGCTGGGCGGCCTGGGCCACGCCCTGCCTTACCTGATTCCGCACTTCGCCACCGCCACCGCGCTGGCGTTCGCGGTCGTGGCCGTCGAGCTGGTGGTCATTGCCTGGATCCGCAAACGCTATATGGAGGCACCTTTCGCTCTGGCAATTTTGCAGGTGGTGGTCGGCGGGCTGCTGGTGTTCGCCGTCGGCATCCTGATCGGCAGCGCCTAGGGCCGGCAGGTTTTTTCTTCACCGGCTTGACTTCCGCCAATATTTCTATAATCATAGAAATATGGAAACGAACCAAGCTCTCAGCGCATTGGCCGCCCTGGCACAAGACTCGCGTCTGCGCGTGTTCCGCACTCTGGTTCAGGCAGGACCCGCCGGCATGGCCGCGGGGCAAATCAGCGAGGCCACCGGCATCGTGCCGTCCTCGCTGTCCTTCCATCTCAAGGAACTCA
>NZ_JBTRXV010000008.1:0-93024 GCF_054608695.1 Thiomonas sp. | reverse complement strand
CATCGGCGCGGTCAGCCCGAGGGTGCTACGGCCCTGCGCTTCGAGGCTGGGCCGACAGGTGTTCTGGGCGGCGCTGGCCGCACTCGTGACGCATCTCGTCCTGGTCGGCAGCGGCTTGCTGCGTGATGGTGCCGTGCTCGACTACGCCAGCGTGCTGGCCGCTGCCGTCGCCGCCAGCGTGCTGGCTTGCCGGCGCACCCGACGCTGAGGCGGGCCGATTCAAGTTCAGGCGGCGTAGCGCCTTGCCCGTAAGGCCAGCAAGCCTTCCACCACATACACGGCAATGCCGGCCCACACCAGGCCGAAGCCGATGGCCTTGTTCGTGCCGAAAGGCTCGTGGTAGAGCCAAACGCCCAGCCCCAGCAGGATGGTGGGCGTGAGGTATTGCAGGATGCCGAGCAGCGAGAACGGAATGCGCCGCGCCCCGGCAGCGAACAGCAGCAGCGGAATGGTGGTCACCGGCCCGGCGGCGACGAGCAGCCAGCGCAGGCTCCAGTCGCTGCTGGCGAACACATTCGCACCCTGCGCGCTTTCCCAGGCCAGATAGGCCAGCGCCAGCGGAAACAGCACCGCGGTTTCCACGGCCAGGCCTTCGAGCGAGCCCAGCGGCGCCGTCTTGCGCAGCAGGCTGTAACCGGCAAAGCTGAAGGCCAGGGTCAGGGCGATCCACGGCACATGGCCCACTTCGGTCGTCATCCAGCCCACCCCCAGCGCCGCGATGCCGACCGCAAGCCATTGCACGAGCCGCAGGCGCTCGTGCAGGATGAAGGTGCCCAGCGCCACGTTCAACAGCGGGTTGATGTAGTAGCCCAGGCTGGCCTCGACCACATGGTCGTGGTTCACGGCCCAGATGTACGTGCCCCAGTTGCAGGCCAGCAGCAAGGCGCTGCCGGCAAAGCGGGCCAGCACCGCGGGCTGCTCGCGCAGCAGGCGCATCCAGGCCCAGCGCTTGAGCACCAGCAGGATGAGAAACACCAGCAGCAAGGACCACACCATGCGGTGAGCCAGAATTTGCAGGGCCGGCACCTGGTGCAGCAGCTTGAAATACAGCGGAAACAGGCCCCACAGGGTGTAGGCGCCCAGGGCGTAAGCCACGCCGGGATTCATGTTTGTTGGGAGTGTGTGAACGGGAACTCGCCATCGTACGTGGGCCGCCAGTCTTTTGCCGACGCCAGCGCCGAGGCAAGCGTCCTGGTCTCGGAATCGCGGTGAAGGCCCATGGCGGGAGATGCGGCGAACGCGCTGGTGTCAGGCATGGATGGCGGGTGTTGCCCTAAGCTTTCGGGTGGACGCACCAGCTGGCCGCGTGCCGGTCGGCAAGCCGGGGCAGATGCGTCACGACCCCATCAACACGGAGCCATCAGCCATGTCGCTGCAAGCCGAACCCAGCTATGTCTTTGTACCCGTGGTGCCCAGCCTGCCCGTGGCGGGCAGCGCCCAGCGCTTCCCGGTGCGCCGGGTCTATTGCGTGGGGCGCAACTACGCCGAACATGCGCGCGAAATGGGCCACGACCCCGAACGCGAACCACCGTTCTTTTTCATGAAAACGCCCGACGCGCTGCTGGGCAGCGGCGGCGTGTTTCCCTATCCGCCGGCCAGCAGTGACGTGCACCACGAGATTGAACTGGTGGTGGCCATCGGCCAAGGCGGCAGCGACATCGCGGTGGACGCGGCGCTCGGCCATGTCTGGGGCTATGCCGTGGGGCTCGACATGACGCGCCGCGACTTGCAGGGGCAGGCGAAGAAGCTCGGCCGTCCGTGGGAGGTGGGCAAGGCTTTCGATGCGGCGGCGCCCTGCTCGGCGCTGTTGCCGGCTCAGGGCACCGCGCTTGCACCCAGCGCGGCGATCTGGCTGGAGGTGAACGGCGCATCGCGCCAGCGTGGCAAGCTGGGCGACATGATCTGGAGCGTGCCCGAAATCATCGCCCATCTCTCGCGCCTGTTCCGGCTGGAGCCTGGCGACCTGATTTTCAGCGGCACGCCCGCCGGCGTCGGGCCGGTGCAGCGCGGCGACCGCCTGCGCGGCGGCGTGGATGGCGTGGGTGCGCTGGACATCAGCGTCGGGGCCTGAGGCGTCCTCGGGTTGGATCGTGGGTCTGCAGCACTGCGCTTGCAGCGGTGCCGATGCACAACCCGGACGAAAAAAAACCGCGACCGAAGTCGCGGTTTTTCAGCCAACGGCTGGGTCGAGAATCAGACCGGACGCACGTTGGAAGCCTGCAGGCCTTTCTGGCCCTGCTTGACTTCGAATTCGACGCGTTGGTTTTCGGTCAGGGTCTTGAAGCCGCTGCCTTGAATTTCGCTGAAATGGACGAACAGGTCAGCGTCGCCGCCATCCTGGGCAATAAAGCCGAAGCCCTTGCCTTCGTTGAACCATTTCACAATGCCCGTTTGGGTCGCCATGATCATTCCTTACTTTTTCAAATGCTGCGCAGCACATGCCGCCGCAGTGCAGAGACACGCAAGAACATCACTTGGGGAATTCAACCGGGCTTGCCGCGGGGAGCGGCAGTAAACAGCAAAAACCTGCAAAACGACAACCTTGTGCATACCTACGAGTCGAAGTATACCGGATGCGGGCGAATCGCGTTGGGTGCCTTGCAGAGGGCCACCAAACCTGCCGCTTCGCGTCAGGCCCCCCGAGGGGGGCAAGAAAACTCGGGGGGGCCCTGCGTTTTCTTGAGAGGGCATGGCGCGGTGAAAGCCACGTGGCATCTGTGGTGACAGCGCCGAAGCGCGGCCCGAGGGTGCTCAGACGTTGAACAGGAAGTTCAGCACGTCACCGTCTTTCACCACGTAGTCCTTGCCTTCGGCGCGCATCTTGCCGGCGTCCTTGGCGCCTTGCTCGCCGCTGTACTTGATGAAGTCGTCGAAGGCGATGGTCTGGGCGCGGATGAAGCCGCGCTCGAAGTCGGTGTGGATCACGCCGGCGGCCTGCGGCGCGGTGGCGCCAATGGGGATGGTCCAGGCGCGCACTTCCTTCACGCCCGCGGTGAAATAGGTCTGCAGGCCCAGCAGGCTGTAGCCGGCGCGGATGAGGCGGTTCAGGCCCGGCTCGTCCTGCCCGAGTTCGGCGAGAAATTCTTTCTTTTCCTCGGGTGACATGCCGGCCAGCTCGCTCTCCAGCTTGGCGCAGATCGCCACCACCGGCGCGTTTTCCTTGGCGGCGTACTCGCGCAGGCGGTCGAGGTGGGGGTTGTCGGTGAAGCCGTCCTCCGTCACGTTGCCGACGAACATCGCCGGCTTGGCGGTGATCAGGCACAGCGGCTTGATCAGCGCCATCTCGTCGTCGGACAGGCCCATGGCGCGCACGGGCTGCGCCTGGTTCAGCGCCTTTTCGCAGCGCTGCAGCAGCTCGGCCGTTTTCAGCGCTTCCTTGTCGCCGGCGCGGCCCTGCTTGTTCATGCGGTGAATCGACTTTTCCACCGTGCCGAGGTCGGCCAGGCACAACTCGGTCTGGATCACGCCGATGTCCGCCAGCGGGTCGATGCGGCCAGCCACATGAATCACGTTCTCGTCGTCGAAGCAGCGCACCACGTTGACGATGGCGTCGGTTTCGCGGATGTGGGCGAGGAACTGGTTGCCCAGGCCTTCGCCCTGGCTGGCGCCCGCCACCAGTCCGGCGATGTCGACGAACTCCACCACCGCCGGCACCACGCGCTGCGGCTTGACGATGGCGGCGAGCTGCTGCAGGCGCGCATCGGGCACCTCCACCACGCCGACATTGGGCTCGATGGTGCAGAAGGGGTAGTTCTCGGCGGGAATGGCGCTTTGGGTCAGCGCGTTGAACAGGGTGGACTTGCCCACGTTGGGCAGGCCGACGATGCCGCATTTGAGACTCATGGCAGGTGGCGTGGGGGCAAAGCGCGCATTGTAGGAGGCCGCCCGTTGCGGGTGGCGCGGGTGGCGCGGCGCCGCAACCGCGGCTTGTTGGGGTTGGTGACGCCTACGCTTTCGCGCCCGCCCTGCCGGATCCCGCCATGTTCCCCGTCGTCCTGATCGCCCTGCTGGTCGGCCCCGACGGCGCCGAGGTGCGCGCCGGCAACAAGCGGGTGCGGGTGGGCGCGACGCCGCGGTTCGTGCCCGAGGCTCCGGGCGCGGTGCTGTGGTCCGGCGACGGTGGGCACCGCCATACCGAGGAGCTGATCCTGCCGGGCGAAACCCTCTACGCCCTCGGCCAGTTCCAGAGCCTCGACCCGCCGCCCACCCTGCCGCCGGATGATCTCAGCGAAACCTTGCGCTGGCAGTCATGGGCCTGGCTGGCGGCAGGGTTGCGGGCTTTGGGTTTGGCGGGAGCGGCCATGCTGGGCTAGGTCACTGCACCGCGTCCAGCACCTTGTCGTCCACCTTCGTCGCGGGCCCGCCCTTGGGGCCGAGCAGGGCGTAGAGCAGGATGGCGCCGAAGGTGGCGGTGCCGATGCCGCCGAGGGCGAAGCCGCCGAACTTCAGGGTGAAGTCGGCGGTGCCCAGCATCAGCGTGATGGCGACGATGATGAGGTTGCGGCTGTCGGAAAAGTCCACCTTGTTGTCCACCCAGATGCGCGCGCCGGACACGGCGATGAGGCCGAAGATGACGATGGCCACGCCGCGCAGCACCGGGAAGGGGATGAGGTGGATGAGCGCGCCGAACTTGGGGCTGAAGCCGAGCACGATGGCGATGACCGCGGCGGTGGCGAAGATGAGGGTGGAGTAGATCTTGGTCGCCGCCATGACGCCGATGTTCTCGGCATAGGTGGTCACGCCGGTGCCGCCGGCCGAGCCCGAGACGATGGTGGCGATGCCGTCGCCGAGAAAGGCGCGGCCCATGTAGCGGTCCAGGTTCTGCCCGGTCATGGCGGTGACGGCCTTGATGTGGCCGAGGTTTTCGGCCACGAGAATCACGACCACCGGCACGATCAGGCTCATGGCCTTGGGTTCGAACACCGGCGCGGTGAAGGCCGGCATGCCGAACCAGGCGGCGTTGGCGAGGCCGGAGACGTCCATCGGCACGCCCAGGCCGAGGCCGTTGGTGAGCAGGGCGTAGATCACGCTGGCGACCAGCAGCCCCACCAGGATGAGCAGGCGCTGCACCATGCCGCGGGTGTACACGGCGACCAGGCCGATGCTGACGAAGGTGATCAGCGCCATCCAGTCGTCGAAGTTGCTCGCGCCGTGGCTTTTGATGGCGATGGGCGCGAGGTTCAGGCCGATGACGGCGACCACCGAGCCGGTGACCACCGGCGGCATCAGGCGCTCGATCCAGCGCGTGCCGATGCCCATGACGACGAGCCCGATGGCCGCATACACCACGCCACAAGCCACGATGCCGCCCAGCGCCACGGCGATATTGGGGTTGGCGCCCGAGCCGGCGTAGCCGCTGGCGGCGATGACCACGCCGATGAAGGAGAACGAGGAGCCGAGGTAGCTCGGCACCCGCCCGCCGACGACGAGGAAAAAGATCAGCGTGCCCACGCCGCTCATCAGGATGGCGATGTTGGGCGAAAAACCCATGAGCAGCGGCGCGAACACCGTGGAGCCGAACATGGCCACCACATGCTGCAGGCCCATCGCCAGGGTCTGCGGCACGGGCATGCGCTCGTCGGGGGCGATGACGCCGTGGGTTTTCAGGCGCCATTGGGGGAAATAGGACTCGGCCATGGTTGCAGCTCCCTGGGTTGTCGGGCTTGCCTGCGTCAGCGAGGCGGCCCCGTTGTAAGTGATGTGCGGGTTTTCAGGAATGCTCGGCTGCCGCCGTGCGTTGCGGCTGCCGCTTGTGTTGGTGCGGCAGACTCAGGGCGCGCTGCCGCGCAGCTCGATCGGACGCAGGATGAGGTAGACGATGGCGGCAATCACCACGCCAAGCTCGAAGCCGATGTCCATGCCGTAGGGCGGGTTGAACAGGCCGGCGACGGGGCCGACGAACATGGTCTGCGCCGCGCCCAGGTAGACGCCGAACAGGCCGGCGGCCATGGCGATGGCGGCGGCCCAGCCCACGGGCAGCTTGCTGCGGGTGTTCCAGTCGTCCACGTTGTAGCGGCCGCGGCGGAACACGGCGTGCTCCAGGATGAGGATGATGGCCCAGGGCCCCAGCCAGTATGCGACCAGCAGCAGGAAGTTCTCCAGCGTGGCGTTGAAGTGCGCGGCCGACGGAATGGCGATGGCGATGTAGACGACGGCGCCGATCAGGGTCCACACCGCGCGGTTGATCTTCTGGAAGCCCTTGCCCAGCACCTGCATCGACAGGCCCAGGCTGTAGTCGTTGGGAATGTTGTTGGCGATCACCGACAGTGCCAGCAGCAGGAGCAGCAGCTTGCCCGTGCCGCCCAGCGGCTGCAGCACCGCGGCGAGCAGGGCGCCGCCGCCATTGGCGCTGGCCTTGCCGTAGGCGGCCACGGTGGTGAGCGACATGCCGAAAATTTCCAGCAGCACGCAGGGAATGAACACGCCCAGGAAAGTGAGCCAGAACACGCGCGGGGGAGGCGTGTTCTCGGGCTGGTTCACGTTGTAGTCGGCGGCGTAGGAGCTCCAGCCGGTGGCGAAGCCGAAGATGGCGCCGCCGAACGACACCAGCGAGGCCGCGTGCGCCATGGTCCACACCGGGGTGGGCAGGGTTTGCATCTGGCCGCCTGCGGTGAACAGCACGATGAGGAAGATGATGGCCATGGGCATCCAGGCGTAGCGCTCGTAGCGGTGCACGTAGCGGTAGCCGTAGATGCTGACCACGGTGGTGAGCGCGGCGATGATGAGGATGGCGGCCCAGGTGGGCACGGCGCCGCCGGAGATTGCGGTGACGATCTGCGCGCCGACGATGACGTTCACCGCCGACCAGCCGATGCAAGCCGCGACGTTGAACAGGGCCATGACCTTGGCGCCGTTCCAGCCAAAGGAGAAGCGCGAGATGGTCATCTGGCGCAGGCCGAGCTTGGGGCCCAGCGTGGAGAAGAACGCCACCGGCAGCACGCCCAGGATGTTGAAGCCGACGATGACCGCCACGCTGTCCCAGAAGCCCAGGCCGAACACCGGAATGGCGAGCGCGCCGAGCGCCACGGTGGAGATGACCAGGTTGGCCGACAGCCACATGGTGAAGTTGTCGAAGATGCGCACATGCGCGCGCTGATTCGGTGGCACGCGCTCGATGCCGCGGGTTTCGATGCCGGGCTCGTAGCCGGGCAGAGCGGGTGGGGCGATGGAACTGTTCATGGAGAGTCCTCGTTGTGCGGGGCAGGGGTGTGTCGTGCGGGTGTCTGTTTGGCGCGTTCCGAATGACGCCAAATCGTATACAAAAACCAAGCAAAATTCATTCCCGGCGACCCTGACAAGACGCCGACCTTGCGCGGCTTTCCATGCCGGGCATCCCCAGGCCGCCGCCGAGGTCGAACACGCGCGCAAGCGACGCTGGCCCGGCCTCAGCCACGGCTCCAATCCACCGTGGCAGGCCGCCCTGGCAACTGCAGTGCTGCGGTCGCGGGCGGCGTGGCGGCGATGAGCTTGCCGCCGCGGATCACCGCCAGCCGCGTGGCACGCAGGCGGATGGCTTCGACCGGGTCTCCAGCTTGCAGCAGCACCAGGTCGGCGCGGCAGCCCACCTCCAGGCCGTAGCCCTGCAGCCCGAGGATGGCGGCGGGCGTGGTGGTGACGGCGGCAAAGCATTGGCGCATCGCCTCCTGCCCGGTCATCTGGGCCACATGCAGGCCCATGTGTGCCACTTCGAGCATGTCGCCGCTGCCCAGGCTGTACCACGGGTCCGTCACGCAGTCCTGGCCAAACGCCACCGGCACGCCCGCGGCCAGCAGATCGGGCACGCGCGTCATGCCGCGGCGCTTGGGGTAGCTGTCGTGCCGGCCCTGCAGGGTGATGTTGATCAGCGGGTTGGCGATGGCGGCCACACCCGCCTCGCGCATCAACGGCAGCAGCTTGCTGACGTAATAGTTGTCCATGCTGTGCATGGAGGTGAGGTGCGAGCCGGTGACGCGCCCTTGCAGCCCGAGGCGCTGGGCCTGGAAGGCCAGGGTTTCGATGTGGCGGGACAGCGGGTCGTCGGACTCGTCGCAATGCATGTCCACCACCAGCCCGCGTTCGGCGGCGAGTTCGCACAGGATGCGCACCGACTCGGCGCCATCCTGCATGGTGCGCTCGAAGTGCGGAATGCCTCCGACCACGTCCACGCCCAGGTCGAGCGCGCGCTTGAGGTTGGCCAGGGCGTTGGCCGAGCGCAGCACGCCGTCCTGCGGGAAGGCGACGAGTTGCAGGTCGAGATAAGGCTTCACCCGTTCGCGCACCTGCAGCAGCGCCTCCACCGCCAGCAGCCGGTCGTCGCACACGTCCACATGCGAGCGGATGGCGAGCAGCCCCTTGGCCACGGCCCAGTCGCAATAGGCCAGCGCGCGCTCGACCAGCGCCTCCTGCGTCAGCAGGGGTTTGAGTTCGCCCCACAGCGCGATGCCCTCCAGCAAGGTGCCGCTCTGGTTCACGCGCGGCAGGCCGTGGCTGAGCGTGGAGTCCATGTGGAAATGGGCATCGACGAAGGGCGGGGTGACGAGCTGGCCGGCGCAGTCGATTTCGCGCCCGGCCTGCGCCGGCAGATGCGGCTGCAGCGCGGCGATGCGGCCATGCTCGACGCCGATGTCGATCCCGACTCGGCCGTCGGGCAGGGTGGCGTCGCGAAGAATGAGGTCCAGCATCGTGCGTTCCTTCCGGGTTGCTTCAGTCGCTTGGTCGCGGCTTGCCCAGACGTGTCCTCAGACCCGCCTGGAGGTTTTGCTCCCTCCCCGCTTGCGGGGAGGGCTGGGGTGGGGAGCGGCTGGCGTGCGCAAGCCGCCAGCCGCACGGCTCGGCGCCGTGCCCGCTGCAAGCGCGCCCAGCCCGCAGCCGCGCAGCACCAGGCTGACCACATGCTCGGTGGCGCGTTGCCAGGGGGCGCCGCGCAGGCTGCGCGCGCCCAGCACGGCACGTACCTGGGGGGCGAAGTCGGCATAGGTCTGGGTCGCAGCCCAGATGGTGAAAAACAGATGCGGCGGATCGACCGGGGCCATGCGCCCCTGCGCGATCCAGCCCTCGATCACGGCCGACTTGCGCGCCACCAGCTCGCGCAGTTCGCCGCGCAGAATGTCCTGCATCTCGGGGGCGCCGCGCAGCATCTCGCCGGCGAACACGCGCGAGGCCTCGGGCCGCGTTTGCGCCAGCGCCATCTTGGCGCGCACATAAGCGTCCAGCGCCTGCGCCGGGTCGGCATCGGCGCGAATGCTGTCGGTCTCCGCCAGCCAGTCGTGCAGCATGCCCTCCAGCACCGCGCGGTAGAGCTGCTGCTTGGTGCGGAAGTAGTAGTGGATATTCGCCTTGGCCACCCCGGCCTGCGCGGCAATCTCGGCCATGCTGGCTCCGCGAAAACCATCGCGCGCGAACACGGCCTCGGCCGCGCGCACGATGCCGGCTTCGTTCGCCTGGCGGATGCGGCCCGCGGGCGGCACGGCCAGCGCCGCAGCGCTCCGCCGGGGCGCTGCCCCAGCGATCTGCGCCGGCTCGGCCGCCATCACTTGGTCCCGAAAATCCGGTCGCCGGCGTCGCCCAGGCCGGGGACGATGTAGCCATGGTCGTTGAGCCGCTCGTCGATGGCGGCCAGCGTGATGGGCACGTCGGAATGGGCGGCGCGCACGGTGCGCACGCCTTCGGGCGCGGCCAGCAGGTTGACGAGCTTGAGCGTGGTGGCACCGGCTTCCTTCAGCCGCGACAGCGCTGCAGCGGCGGAGTTGCCGGTGGCGAGCATGGGGTCGACGACGATGACCAGGCGCTCGGCCATGTCGTCGGGCACCTTGAAGTAGTACTCCACCGGCTCCAGGGTGTCCGGGTCGCGGTACAGGCCGATGTGGCCGACGCGGGCGTTGGGCAGCAGGTCGATCATGCCGTCGAGCATGCCGTTGCCGGCGCGCAGGATGGACACGAGGCAGAGCTTCTTGCCGCTGAGCAGCGGCATGCGGCAGGCGGCCACCGGGGTGACCACGTCCACCTCCTCGGTGGGCAGGTCGCGCGTGGCTTCGAACGCCAGCATCGCGGCGATCTCGCGCACCAGACGGCGGAAGTTGTCGGTGGTGGTGTCCTTGCTGCGCGCCAGCGTCAGCTTGTGCTGCACCAGCGGGTGGTTGACGACATGGACCATGGGATCGTTCATGTGGGTTCTCCGTTCATGCTGTGTTGTCATGGGGTGAGCGGGGCGCGGCCTGGGAGGCGTCAAAACACCGTGCCGTCGCTGACGATGTGCAGCGGCGGCCCACCACCGGCGCGGCGCTCGGCGGCGATGCGGCGGCCGGCGAACCAGGCGCCGCCTTCGATCACCTGCGTCAGTGGAAATTGCGCCGCGCTCACGCCAAGGCGCGCGCGCACGGCGTCGGCGAGGTCGTCGAGCAGCGCCACCGTGAGGGCGCGCCACTCCACCACCGGCTCGCTGTCCACGGTGAGCGGCTTGCTCGCCAGCGCCGCGTCGCGCGGCTGCAGCAGGCCGAGGTCGAGCAGCAGGCCGCCGTTGCGGTATTCGGGCAGGCCGGTGAGGGCGTCGAGTTCGCGCACCTGCAGGGCGCCCCATTGCAGCGGCTCGATCAGCGAATAGCTCATCCACTGCGTCAGTTTGTGGAAGGGCATATAGCCGTCGCTCGTGGCGGGGTGATGCCAGCAGTCGCCCAGGTTCACGCCGGCCAGCGTCAACCGGCCCGGCCACACCGGGCCGAGCAGGCGCAGCAGGGTGGACAGAATGGTGTCGGCGCGCACGCTGATGCTTCCAACTTCGCCCCCAACTTCGCCCTGCGCCGCGGCTTGGGCCAGCCAATGGTCGAACAAGCGTCCCAGGCGCAGGCTGCCGGGGCGTTCGGGGTCGGCGAACACGGCGGGCGCGGCGCGCATGGCTTCGCCCAGACTGCGCAGCAGCCGGGCGCGACCTTCCAGCCCCACCAGCAGGTTGTCGGGGCCAACCTGGAAGGCCTGCGCCAGCACGGCGGCGTCGCAGCGGCGCAGCGCGGCGGCGTCGCAGCGCAAGGGCTGGGCCGGGTCGTCCGACAGCCGGCCACTGGCGAACAGCGCCAGGCTGGCCACGCCCAGCCCTTCGGAGCGCGCCAGGGTCTGGCCGCTGCCGGCGTCGGCATAGCGCCACTGCGGGCCGGCACCGGCGTCGAGCAGCACGCTGGGGACCACGAGGTCGATGGCGATGCGCGCACGCTCCTGCGGCGTGGTGTGCAGTGGGTCGAGCAGGCTTGCGAAGCGGTCGACGCCGCCGGTCTCGAAGTGGCGCCAGCGGCTGTGCATGGGCACGCGCAAATCGGGGTGGCGGCTGCGGATGGTGTCGACCACATAGTCGGCCGTGGCGTCCATGCGCTCGGGATGCCAGGTGAAATGCGCCAGCTCGCCGCGCCGCGCATGCGCCATGATTTGCGCCGCATGGCTGCGCACGGCGGCAGCGCTCAGCAGGCTTTGCGCCAGCGCCGGGGCGGCGTTCCGGGAGTGCTCCATCTGCCGCGCTTCCCCCTCCCGGCCTCCCCCACCGGTGGGGGAGGAGAAGGCGCGATCTTCCGCGTGCTCGGGGGAGGAGAAAGCGGCGCCTTCGCCTCGCGCAGGAGACGTGAATTCACTCCCTCCCCATGGTTGGGGAAGGCTTGGGAGGGGAGCTTGGGCGTCGCCCAGGGGCAGCTTGCGATGACTCATTCCTCCAGCCCCCGACCCTTCGGCAGCGCCAGTTCTTCTTCGCTCGGCGTGTAGTGCGTGAAGTAGCCGGCGGCTTTTTTCGCGTCCATTTCCACGCGCGCATCGGGCGGAATCAGGTCCTCGGGAATGGCCACCTGCTCGACGACCTCGATGCCGGCCTGGGTCAGCGCGTCGAGCTTCATATTGCTCATCGACGCCCAGCGGTCGATGCGGGTGATGCCCAGCCAGTGGAACACGTCGGGCATGAGCTCCTGGAAGCGCATGTCCTGCACCCCGGCCACGCATTCGGTGCGCTCGAAATAGGTCTCGGCGCGGTCGCCGCCGAGCTGGCGCTTGCGCGCGTTGTAGACCAGGAACTTGGTCACCTCGCCCAGGGCGCGGCCCTCCTTGCGGTTGTACACGACGAGGCCGACGCCGCCCTGCTGCGCCATCTCGATGCAGACCTCGATGCCATGCGCCAGATAGGGCCGGCAGGTGCAGATGTCGGAGCCGAACACGTCCGAGCCGTTGCACTCGTCGTGCACGCGGCAGGCCACGCGGGTCTCGGGCTTGCCGAGCTGGGCGACGTCGCCGAAGAAGTACAGCGTCATGCCGCCGATGGGCGGCAGGAACACCTTCAGGTCGGGCCGCGTCACCAGTTCCGGGAACATGCCGCCGGTCTGCTCGAACAGGGTGCGGCGCAGCGCCGGTTCGCGCACGCCGAAGCGCGCGGCAATGCCCGGCAGCCACCACACCGGATCGACCGCGGCCTTGGTCACGCGCACGTCGCCGTTGGCATGCAGGATCGCGCCGTCGGGTGTGAGCCGGCCCTTGGCGATGGCGTCTTTCAGCTCCGGCATATTGATGTGCGCGCGGGTGACGGCGATGGTCGGGCGCAGGTCCAGCCCGGCAGCGATCTGCGCGGCGAACACCTCGGGCACCAGATGGCCCCAGGGGTCGAGCGAAACGATCTTGCCGGGCTCGGCCCACTGCGGATGCGGGCCGATGGCGGCGGCCGGCGCGGTGTCGGTGAAGTCGGGCCGGTGGTCGCGGTCGAGCGCGCCCGAGGCCACCGCCAGCGCGCGGTACAGCGCATAGGCCCCCGCATGCGTGCCGATGGCGTTGCGCCGGCGCGGATCGGTCAGCGTGGCCACCACCGGACCGCGCGCAGCGGCCGTGGCGGCGCCCCAATGGATTTCAGGCGGCTGCACCATGCTGCCCTGGCCGGGATGCGATGAGAGCACGACGTGACTGGACATGAAGGGCTCCAAAAACTTGACCGATTGGTCAGAATATACGGCGATGGATGCAAGCATCGTGCCGGGTTTTCCCGCTGGCCGCGTGCGTTTCACGGTGCGCTTGAAGCCGCTTGCCTGGGAGCGCAGACCTGAAGGCTGCTGTGCGCAGCGGCGTTCAAACCGCTCGTGGTGCACCGTTGCGCCTGTTTGGTGCATGGCACGGCCAACGATGGGTTCGACATCGCGGGCGACGCGGCTAACGCCCTCGCCGGCCATCTGCGCTGCTTCTTGCGCGCCCGCGCCTTGCCGGAGACACGCCGCGCACAAAACAAATTGTCACGGCGGCGCCAATTCGAGTGCTGGCGCGCGTCTGCAAGCCAAGCCGTTGAAGCATGCTGTTGCACTTGCGTGCGCCGACGCATTGACTCCCAATGCGTCGAAACCGAGAATGAATCACGACATTTCAACCACGACCCGGCCCTGACTTCGGGGTTGCACAAGGGCTTTGAAGCTCGGGCGGGATACTCCGGAGACTCACATCATGACCAGCATGCCCAATGCATGGAAACGTGCCGCCGCAGGCATGGCAATGAGCGTGGCGGCAGTTGCCGCGCACGCTGCAGCCGCGCCCTCGGTGATCAAGATCGGCACCCTGTATGCCAGCAGCGGCGCCTTCGCCGTGGCGTCCCAAGGCCAGTACGAGGGTCTGCAATACTGGGTCGACGCCGTCAACAAGGACGGCGGCCTGTTCGTCAAGGCCTACGACAAAAAGATCCCCGTGAAGATCATCGCCTACGACGATCAAAGCTCCACCTCCACCGCCACCACGCTCTACAACCAGCTCATCACCCAGGACAAGGTGGACGTGCTGGTGGCCGACTTCGGCTCGGTGCTCACCTCGGTGGCCGTGCCGCTGGCGGCCGAGCACCACATGCTGCTGATCGACCCCACCGGCTCGGGCGCCAATTTCTTCACCAAGCCGACCAACTACCTGGCCGATGTGAGCATTCCGTCGTCGCAGGTCTGGCCGGTTCCTCTGGCCAAATACCTGTTGCAGCAAAAGATCAAGCGCATCGCCATCGTCTACGACGCCAATGACTTCGACGCCTCGCAGGCCACCACGATGAAGGACGTGCTGGCCAAGGGCGGCGTCACCCCGGTGTACTACCACGGCGTGTCCACCAGCGAGTCCAACTACACCGTGCTGCTGCACACCATCGCCGCGAGCAACCCCGACGCGGTGCTGGAGTTCGGCTATCCGCCCAATGACATTGCCTTCCTCAAGGCGCTGTCGCAAAGCGGGCTGCACTTCCCCATGACCTTCACCATCTTCCCGGGGCAGTTGCTCAGTCTGCTGACCAAGAACGTTGGGGCCAAGGGGCTGGCCTACACCTACACCTATCCGACGCCGCCGCTGGTGAAGTACGACAAGGTGAGCTACGGGCAGAACACGTTGCAGTTCGTCGACGCCTTCACGGCCGCCAAGAAGAAGGCGCCCAATTTCCTGGACGCGGCGGGCTACAACACCGGCCTCATCATCCAGCACATGCTGGACATGGCGCCCAAGTTCACCCAGCTTGACTTCCATCAGGCGTTGATGGACATGTCGGGCAAGACCACCACCCTGCTCGGCGAGTTCAAGATCAACGCCAACGGCGCCCAGCTCGGCCAGCCCTTCCCGGTGGCGCAGCTGGTGCCCGAGGCCGACAGCATGAAGGTGGTCGTGGTCTACCCGCAGGACAAGGCGACTGGCAAAGCCGTGTATCCGGCGCCCAAGCCGTAAGTCACGGGCCGCGCGGCCCGACGCTTCCCTTGTGGCCGCCCCTCCCCCGGGGCGGTGAACAAGCCGCCCGCACCCAGGTGCCGGCCGGCTGGGAAGCGTTGCAGACGTTTGCTTGAAGCATCGATCAGGGAGAGCGTTTGGAACTGCTCGCATACGCCATCATTGGTGGCATTCTGTACGGCATTTTTTTCAGCCTGATCGGCATCGGGCTGAATCTGATTTTTGGCGTCATGCGCATCATCAACCTGGCGCACGGGCAGTTCATCGTGCTCGGTGGCTATGCCGCCTGGATCGTCTCGCGGCACTTCGGTTTTAACCCGCTGTGGGGCGTGCCGCTGTCCATCGCCTGTGCCGTCGTCATCGGCTATCCGCTGTATTACGCCGTGGTGCCGCGCCTGCAGCGCAGCGGTGACCCGGAGATGCTGTCCTTCATCCTGTTCTTCGGCATCGGCCAGATGCTCGAAGCGCTCACAGGGTTGGCCTTCGGCGCCGATCAGCGCTCGCTGCCGAGCGAGGCGCTGGGTTCCGGCAACATCGGCCTGCTCGGCCAGCAATTTCCCGACAGCTGGTGGGTGGCCGCGGCGTTCAGCCTGGCCGCCATCGTCGGGCTGTATCTGTACTTCGCGCACACCAAGCTGGGTTACGCCACGCGCGCCATCATGGCCAACCGCGACGAGGCGCTGGCCACTGGCATCAGCGTCAACCGCGTCTCGGTCATCGCCTTCGTCGCCGGCCTGGCGCTGGCCGGCACGGCCGGGGTGTTCCTGCCGTATCTGCTCGGCTCGGTCTCGCCGGACCTGGGCAACGAACTCACCACCACCTCGTTCGCCATCGTCATCATCGGCTCGCTGGGCAACCCGCTGGGCACGGTCATCGGCGGCCTGGTGTTCGGCCTGGGCACGATGCTGATGCAAACCTACTACTCCTCCTGGTCCAACCTCGTGCCTTACGTGCTGTTGTTGATCATCGTGCTCATCCGTCCCACCGGCCTGCTGGGCAAGGCGGTGCGCAATGCCTGAACCGACCCCCATGGCCGAACCTATCGCCATCTCCATGCCCGAGCCTTCCCGGCTGCGGCGCCTGCGGCCCGGGCTGATCGTGCTGCTGTTGTTGGCCGTCGTGTTTCTGCTGCTGCCGCATGTGTACGGCAACGAGACGCTGCTGTTCACCCTGATGACGTTCATCGTTCTGGCGCAGGGCTTGAACCTGCTGTACGGCTTCACCGGCTACCTGCCCTTCGGCTATGTCGGGTTTTTCGGTTGCGGGGCCTATGCCACGTCGCTGCTGGTGCTGCACAGCGGCTTGCCGGTGCTGCTCTGCGTGCTGGGCGGCGGCGTGGCGTCAACGTTGATGGCGCTCGTCCTCGGCCCGCTGCTGCGCCTGTCGGGGGCGTACTTTTCCATCGCCAGTCTGGCGGCGTCGCAAATCCTGTATTTCGTTGTCTCCAACACCAATCTCGCGGACATCACCGGCGGACCTTACGGCCTGAAAATCGAGCAGGTGTATGCGCCCGGCGCCAGCTACAACACCATGCTGGCCGTGCTGCTGCTGGCCACGGGCCTGGCGGCGTGGTTCCGCAGTTCGCGCTTCGGCATGGGGCTGCGGGCGATGCGGCAGGACCCGGTGAGCGCGAGCATGGCCGGCATCGACGTGGTGCGCGCACGCCTGCTCACCTGGCTGATCTCGGCCAGCGTCGCCGGTCTGGCCGGCGGGGCTTATGCATGGAACCTCTCGGTGTTCTACCCCGAGGCGGTGTTCACCTTGCAGATCTCGGTGTTCGCCATCGTCTTCGCGCTATTCGGCGGTGTCGGCACGGTCATCGGCCCCATCATCGGCGCGGCCGTGCTGTACACGCTGTACGCGGCCATCGGCATTTCCACGCCGCAGTATTTCCAGCTCATCTACGGCCTGCTCATCGTGCTGCTGGTGCTGTTCCTGCCCGGCGGCATTCTGTCGCTGTTCACGCGGAGGGGTGTGCGTGTTTTCTGAAACCCCCGCAAGCGCCGCGGGCGGCGCCGAGCCCATTTTGCAACTCGCGGGCGTGAGCAAGCGCTTCGGCGGCCACGTGGTGTTGAACGACGTGAGCTTCAGTCTCGCCCCGGGGGAAATCGTCGGTCTGGTCGGCCCCAACGGCTCGGGCAAGACCACCACCATCAACGTCATCTCCGGCCTGTACCGGGCCGACGCCGGCAGCATCACCTACGCGGGCCAGCCCGTGCACCAAGTACCCATGCACAAGCTGGCGCGGCTGGGCATCAACCGCACCTTCCAGGTGCCCAAGAACTTCCGCGACATGACCGCGCGTGAAAACATCGAAGTCGCCGCCCACTTCGGCCATGCGCAGCAGCAGGTCGACGTCGAAGCCGTCCTGCGCGACATCAACCTGCTCGCCCAGGCCGACAAGCTGGCGGGTTCGCTCACCGTCAACCAGCAAAAGCTGCTCGACCTCGGCCGCGCCCTGGCCACCGGGCCGAAGCTGCTGCTGGTGGATGAAATCGGCGCCGGGCTCAACCCTGCCGAACTCGGCGGCATCGCCGAGCTGCTGCTCAAACTCGCCCAGCGCGGCATCAGCCTGATCGTGGTCGAACATCTGATGGCGTTCCTCAACAACATCACCGCGCGAGTCATCGTCCTCGGCGCCGGCCGCATGTTGTTCGAAGGCTCGCTCGACGCCGCCTCGCGCGATCCGGAAGTGGTCGCCGCATTTTTCGGAGGCGAGGTATGAGCACGCCGCAGGGCCGCCCCAAGGCGGGTGAACCCCTCCCGGAGGGGACGCGCGAAGCGCGAGGGGAGTCCATGAGCACGCCGCAGGGCCGTCCCAAGGCGGGCGAACCCCTCCCGGAGGGGACGCGCGAAGCGCGAGGGGAGTCCATGAGCACGCCGCAGGGCCGCCCCAAGGCGGGTGAACCCCAACAGACCTCCAACAGCTTGCTCGCCGTGCGCGACGTGCAATCCGGCTACGGCGCGATGCAGGTGCTGTGGGGTGTCGATCTCGACGTCGCTGCCGGCGAAACCGTGCTGCTGCTCGGCGCCAACAGCGCCGGCAAGTCCACCCTGCTGCGCACCCTCATCGGCCTGCTGCCCTGCTGGCGCGGCAGCATCAGCTTCGAGGGCGAACGCATCGATGCATGGGCTCCCGACCAGCGCATTCGCCGTGGCATCGCCTTCATGTCCGAGCTCGGCGTGTTCCCCTCCTTGTCCATTGACGAGAACATCGCTCTCGGTGGCTACTTCCTGCCCGACGCCAAGGTGCGCCAGCGCAAGGAGCGCCTGTTCCAGCTGTTCCCCGATCTCGCCGCCAAGCACCGTGACGCCGCCGGCACCCTGTCGGGCGGGCAGCGCAAGATGCTGGGCATCGCCAAGGTGCTGGTGGCCGAGCCCAAGCTGTTGCTGATGGACGAGCCTTCGTCGGGGCTGGCGCCGGTGTTCGTCAAGCAGGTGATCCAGGTGCTCAAGACCAGCATCGGCCACGGCACCTCGCTGCTGATTGCCGAACAGAACGTCGCCTTCCTCGAACTGGCCGATTGCGGCTACCTCATCGACCACGGCAGGGTCAAACTCTCGGGCACCCGCGCCGAGCTGGAGGCGAGCGACGCCGTGCGCGAGACCTATTTCGGCTTGTGAGCGCCCCCAGGGTCGGCCCGGGTGTTAAGGGAACTTGGGAGCGGCCCCGCGTTCCCTTGTAATGCGCGCCACGGACCTCAGCGCAACGAACCCTTGAGCCGGTTTTGCAGCTGCTCGCGCAGTTGCTGCCGGTCTTTCACGCCGAGGCGTTTTTGCAGTTCCTGCTCGGCGCGGTTTTTCAGCGCGCTCTCGATGGCGCCGCCCGCGGCCTGCGACCAGAGCACCGCGTACTGCGGCCGGGAGAAGGCGCCGCTGATGCGCACCGGGACGGTCAGGCCCTTGAGGGCGGCCGCTTGTGGGCCGCCCTGCCCGGCGGGGGTGCCGACGAGCGTGGGACGCAAGACATAGTCGAGCGTGCGGGCGGGCAGGTCGACACGGCCCTCGCCACCCACCCGCAGCAGCGGGCTTTGCACGTTGAGGTCACGGCTGGAGGCCACGCCCTGAGCGAGCTGGAAGCTCACCGAGAGCGATGAGAAATCGGTCCGCTCCTGGCCGCTGGTGCTGCCCAGGCTGTCTTGCCGCAGGCGCAGCAGGTTGCCGGCCTGCCGCAGGCTTTGCGCCAGATTGAAGCCCTTGATGGCGCCGTTGCGCACCTCGAATTGCGCCGTGCCGTCGAGCGCGCCGAGCAGGGCGGTGGTGCTCGCACCGCGCGTCGTCAGCGCGAGCTGGGCGTCGGCCGTGCCGAGCAGCAGGTCATACCCGCTCAAGGCCTGGATGATGGGCTGGATTTGCAGGTGCTGGGCGGTCTGCATCAGGGCGTAGCCGGCATGGTTCAGGTCCACCTGCAGCGTGCCGCCCAGCGTGCCGCCATAGCCCTGCATCGCAAACGGATCGACGCTGAGGGTGTTGCCGTCGTCGCGCACATGCGCCGTCAAAGCGTTCCATTGCATGCCCTTGAAGCGCAGGCTTCCCAGTTGCAGGCGGGCATCGAGTTGCAGATCCTTGAGGGGAGTCAGGTCGATGGGTGCTGCCGCGGGCGTCCCGGCCTTGGGTACTGGCTTGGCAGTACTTGGCTGCGCCGAAGCGACGGTGGCGTGGGTGCCGAGCAAAGCGTCGAGATCGAGCCGGTCGGCGTCGGCCTGCAGCGTGATGGCGCCTTGCTTGCTGGCGCCGGTGAGCTGCACCTTGGCCGGCCCGGCCTGTCCGGCCAGGGCAAAGCTGGCTTCGGCGCCTGCCTGTGCGTAACTCAGACGGCCTTGCAGGTCGAAGGCGAGCGCTTGCGCCTGCGGACTGTCCGCCCGCCAGCTGCCTTGCAGCCGGGCGGCGTCGAAGCTGGCTTGCAGTCCGGGCAGATCCAGATTCAGCGCGCCCTGCAAGCTGGCGTGCAGGCCCGGCGCTTGCGGCCCCTGGCCTTGCTGCAGATCGAAGCGCAAGCCGGGGATGGCAAGCTTGGCCGCCGGTCCTGAACAGGCCGGGGCTTCGAGTTCGAGGTGCAGGGTGCGCGGTGCCGCGCCCAGCAGCGCCCGCGCCTGCAAAGCTCCCAACTGAATGCTGTTGCCGCTCCAGTCGAACAGCGGCAGGCTTGCATCGAATTGCAGCGGTTCGCCCTTCGCATTCTGGCCCTGGGCCTTGATCTGCACGTTCTGCAGCTGCAAGCCGCCATCCCTGCCCGGCTGTGGCTTGGGCTCGGGTTCGCCGGCCGCCGCCGCAAGCGGGCTTGCGGCCGGTGCTGGCGTATAGCTCAGGCTGCCCGACACATTGCCCAACAGTTTCTTGATGCCCAGGATGTTGCCGTCGCTGCGCAGCATGAAGTCTTGCAGCAGCAGCGGGTTGTGCGGCGCGGCTTGCAACTGGCCTTTCAGGCTGAAGTTCGCGTCCAGCAGGGGTTTGGTGAACGTGGCGCGCGCACTCAAGCTCATCGGGCTCAAGGCGGGTTCGCCCAGTCCGGAGAGTTCCAGGCTCAAGCCGCTGAAGCGGCCGCTGACGCCGGTCCTGGCATCGCTCAAGGCGATGTCGCCGCCGTTGATGCTGAGCTTGCGCACCAGCATGCCCACCGGCGCGGTCGGCTTGGCAGGCGGGGATGCGGCAGAAGAAGGCGCGGTATCGGCCTTGGGCAGCAGGTCGTCGAAATTGAATTGCCCCTGCGTGTTGCGCTGCACGACGATGTGTGGCGCATCGAGCACGATGCGGTCGACCACGATCTGCCGCTGCAGCAGCGCCAGCAGGTTCAGATGCAGGCGCATATCGCTGGCCTGGGCGAACAGCGCATTGCTGCCGGGCTCGCTCAGGCGCATGGGCCCGGTGTTCAGGGTGAAGGGCGGAAACAGCCGCAGCTCGATGGTGCCGGGCAATTGCAGCGTGCGGTGATAGCGTTGCTGCACCGCGCTGATGAGAGCCGCCTTGTACTGGTTCGGGTCGAACGCCAGCAGCACCAGTCCCACCCCGCCAACCACCAGGATGCCGATGGCAATCAGCGCCGCGACGGCGCTCTTGATCAGCTTGTTGCCCATGGTGGCAGCCTGCCGCAGCACGGTGTGTTCAAGTGTCCTTGCATCGGAGGTGTGTTCGGCGCGGCAGTGCACTGCCGCGCCGGGGCGGGCGCAAAATGAAGGGACGTTCATTCTAGGCACAGGTATCGACGGCATGACGATGCGCACGCTACGCCCCAGCAAGCCCGCCAGCGGACTCCCTCCGCGGGGGCCAAACAAACCCGGGAGCGGCCCTTCGTTGCCTGGCGAAGATGTCGTCATCGCCGGCGGTGGACTGGTCGGCAAGGCCGCCGCCCTGGCGCTGGCGCAGGCCGGCCTGCGCGTGCTGCTGTGCGGCGCCCGGCCTGCGGCGGCCGCCCCAGCGCAAGGCTACGGCCAGCGCGTTTACGCCTTCAACGCCGCGTCGCGCCGCTTTCTCGATGGCCTGCGCGTCTGGTCGCAATTGCCGCAGGCGCGGGTGCAGCCGGTGGCCCGCATGCGCATTGCGGCCGATGGCGCGGCGCTGCAGTTCGACGCCTATGCGCAAAGCGTCGAGGCGCTGGCGTGGATCGCCGAGTCCGACGCGGTGGAGCGCGCGCTCGACCTCGCGCTGCAGTTCGAGCGCGGCGCCACGCTCGTGCCCGGCGGCGTCGAGCAGGCGCAGTTCGACGGCGCGCAATGGGCGCTCACCCTGGCGGATGGCAGCGTGGCGCGCACCGGCCTGCTGCTGGGTGCCGACGGGCGCCACAGCCGCGTGCGCGACTGGGCCGGCATCGGCCTGCGCCGCAAACCTTATGGCCAGACCGGACTGGTGTGCAATTTGCGCTGCGCCCTGCCGCATGGCGGCACCGCCTACCAGGCGTTCACCGAGGCCGGCGTCATCGCCTTGCTGCCCCTGGTCGATCAGGGCGGCGAGCATCAGGTTTCCCTGGTGTGGTCCGCCCCCGACGCCCTGGCCACGACCTTGCGCGCAGCCGGCGCCGAAGGTCTGGTGCCCAGCTTGCAGTCCCACCTCGAAGCCCTGGGCGCAGCCCGCCTTGCGCCTTTCGCTGCGGCCGGAGAGATTGGCGCCTGGCCCCTGGTGCTGCAGCGCGCCCGCAGTCTGGTGGCGCCCGGCACGGCGCTGCTTGGCGACGCCGGCCATGTCATCCATCCCCTGGCCGGGCATGGCCTCAACCTCGGCTTGCAGGACGTGCAGGCGCTGGTTGCGGTGTTGACTGGGCGTGGCGACGCGCAAGCAGTCGGCGATGCGCGGGTGTTGCGGCGTTATGCCCGCGCCCGCGCCGAGCAGGTGCTGGCGCTGGAACTGGCGACCGACGGCCTGCACCGGCTCTACGCCCCCGGCATGGCCTGGCTCGCGCCGCTGCGTGCCCTCGGGCTGGCCGGCACCAATCACCTGACACCCTTGAAGCGTTTGTTGGCGGGCTATGCTTCGGGTTTGTCCGTGATGGCCTGAGTGCCCCCAAGGCAACGCAAGCCTGGTCCGCCCCCCCGCGGCGGCAAGCGAGCCTTGCGACGATCCCCATCGACTCCTGCGCCCACGGTCCTCGATGCAACGCGCGGCCGCTTGCTCCAGCCGCATCCATGTTCAGGAACTCCCATGAAATTTCGCTGTATCGCCGCCACCCTGTTGCTCGCCGCCAGCACCGTGTTCGCCAGCGCCAGCCAGGCGCAGAGCACGGCGGATGTGCGCAAGGCGCTGTCCAAGGTGCTGCCCAACTTCCCCGCCTCGGCGCAGATCATCAAGACGCCCTACGCCGGCCTGTACGAAGTGGACCTCGGCGACCGCGTGTTCTACACCGATTCCACCGGCACCTTCCTCTTCGCCGGTGAAATTCTCGACACCAAGAACGGCATCAACATCACCAAGACGCGCGTCGAGGATCTGCGGAAAATCAAGTGGAGCGAGTTGCCGCTGAAAGACGCGTTCAAGGTGGTCTACGGCAACGGCAAGCGTCAGCTCGCCGTGTTCGAAGACCCTTACTGCCCCTACTGCCACCAGCTCAACAAGACGCTGGAAAAAATGAGCAATATGACGGTGCATGTGTTCCTGTTCCCCGTCATTCGCCCCGAGTCGCCCGCCAAGGCGCGCGACATCTGGTGCGCCGCCGACAAAGGCAAAACCTGGGAAGCCTGGATGAACGACCAGAAGGAGCCGCCGAAAGCCCCCGCAAGCTGTGCCACGCCCCTGCAAGCCAACCTTGCCCTGGGCCAGAAGCTGGGTGTCGAAAGCACCCCCACCATGTTCCTGGAAAACGGCCAGCGCATCACCGGCGCGGTGGACGCTGCCGAGATCGACAAGCGCCTGGCGATGAAGTGAGGTCGTGGGTCGAGGCCCATCCACGCGCCCATGAAAAAGCCCGCAATCGCGGGCTTTTTCATGGGCGTCAGCAAGGACCTTGGTTGGTGGCATGACTTCGAACTTGGTCAGTCCGGCCCATGCGGCATGCGGGCATATGCCGCGAGGCTGGTCACGGATTCATCAAAAATCCATGCGTCCTCCAGCAGTCCAGCGGATTGCGCACGGCGGGCCTGTCCATCAATTGATAATGCATCCGGAAGCAGGCCTGAATTTGCGCCTCCCGGGTCTGCACCCCATTGTTGCCCGCAGCAAACGCCGGATAGGCGGCGCCCAGCATCAGCAGGGGGGTGATGACGATCAACAGTTTTTTCATGGCAATTCTCCAGAAGATTGAAATGCAGCAGCGCTGACACAGCAGCCAAGACATGGGGTTGGCTGCTGTGGCAACCCCACATGGAAGACTTCGCCTCGCCAGGATCGCCATGCAGACCGTTCCGGCCATCTCTGCATGGCGCCGCGAATGCACGCATCACATCATCCCGCGCATCATGGCCGGCATGCCCTCCTTGGCGAAGCGGTCGAGTTCGCGGGAGTGCGCCTTGATCACGGCGACCATCTCCGGGTCGGATGAGGTCTCGGTCACGGCCACGCCATCGGGCAGGATGTCGAGCTTGCGCTGGTACTTGGTCGGGTTGGCGAACATCTGCGGCACGCTATTGCTCATGGGGTAGGGAAAGGGGCGGTCCTGCGCCAGCCGCGCATACATGTCCACCACATGCTCTTTGATCAGCGCTGCGGTGGCGGGGTCGGCCGAGGTGGTCACGTCATACACTCCGTTGGGCAGTTCCTTGACTTCGCGGCGGATGAGTTCGTGGCGCTCGAACAGCTCCATGCCGGTGCGCATGGGCCCGTTCATATTCCCCGGCGACATCATGCCGCCCATCATTGCGCCCCCCATCATCCCCTGGGCCTGGGCGGGCGGGGCGCCACGTCCGGTGAAGTAGCCCACGACGGTTCCAACAAAACCCATAAGAGTGGTCACGAAAGAGCGACGTTGCATGATGGTCTCCAGGTTGAAGCAAAGGGGATGTACGATAAAAGAGGCATGGCGCTGACGGGCTTGTTCGGGCCGCTGCCGTTGGCGCTGCAGGCCTCGGAAGTCCGTCCCACTTGGACTGCAATGGGCTTTCCTGAGTTCGGGTCGCAGACGGAAACGATGGCCGCAAGGTCCTGGGCTTCACGGGGTTGCCTCCTGGCGGGGGCCTGCGCCCAGCCCCAGGCGCCGCTTCTGCCACAGGGCGTAAACCGCCGGAATCACCAGCAGCGCCAGCAAGGCAGCCGTCAGCATGCCGCCCACCATGGGCGCGGCGATGCGCTTCATCACGTCGGCACCGGCGCCTTCGCTGAACATGATGGGCAGCAGGCCGCCGACCACCATGGTCAGGGTCATCGCCATGGGCCGCAGCCGCAGCAAGGTGCCCTCGACCACCGTTTGCTTGAGGTCGTCCCAGGTGTTGAGGCGGTCGTGAATCTTGCGCCGCTCCAGCGCCGCGTCGAGATACAGCAGCATGACCACGCCGAACTCGGAGGCCACCCCGGCGGTGGCGATGAAGCCCACGCCCACCGCCACCGAGAGCTTGTAGCCCAGCCAATCGACGTACCAGAATCCGCCCACCAGCGACAGCGGCAGGGTCAGCAGGATGATGGCGACCTCGGTGAGGTTCTTGAAGTTGAAATACAGCAGGAGCGCGATCAGGCCGATCACCGCCGGCACGACGATCTTCAGGCGCTGCACGGCCTGCTCCAGCGCCTGGTACTGCCCAACCCAGTCGAGCGTGAAACCGGGCTGCAGATGAACCTTCTGTGCCAGGGCCGCTTGCGCCGCGGCGACGTAGCCGCCGATGCTGGTGCCGGGTTTGAGGTCGATGTACACCCAGGAATTCAGGCGGCTGTTGTCGCTGGTGAGCATGGGCGGGCCGCCCTCGATGCGCAGCGTGGCCACCTGCGCCAGCGGAATCTGGCTGCCCTCGGGCGTGGCGATGCGGCTTTCCATCAGCGTGGACAAGGACTGGCGCAGTTCGCGCGGATAGCGCAGGCTGATGGGGAAGCGCTCCAGGCCGTTGACGGCGGTGGACAGCATCTGCCCGCCGATCGCCGTCTCGACCAGGCGGTTCACATCCGCCACCGAAAGGCCGTAGCGGGCGGCTGCCAGCCGGTTGGTGTCGACCACGATGTAGCGCCCGCCGGTGGCCCGCGCCGCATAGGCGTTCTGGGTGCCCGGAACGGTTTGCAGCGCGGCCTGGATCTCCTGCCCCAGCCGGTTCAGCGTGTCGAGGTTGCTGCCGGTGACCTTGATGCCGAGCGGCGTCTGCAGGCCGGTGGTCAGCATGTCCACCTGGCCCTTGATCGGCTGGGTCCAGGTGTTCGACACCCCCGGAATCTGCAGCGCCTGATTCATCTTCTCGATCAGCTTGGCGGTGGTCATGCCGGCCGGCCAGGTGTTGCGGTCTTTGAGGTTCACGACGGTCATGAACATCGAGATCGGCGTCGGGTCGGTCGCTGTCTGCGCCCGGCCCGCCTTGCCGAACACGCTCTCCACTTCGGGGAAGGTCTTGATGATGCGGTCGCTCTGCTGCAGGATCGCGGCGGATTGGCCGATGGAGATCGACGGATCCTGCGACACCGGCATGTAGAGCAGGGTGCCTTCGTTCAAGGGCGGCATGAACTCCGAGCCGAGATGCTTCCAGGGGAAATACAGGCTGGCCACGGCGACGAAGGCCAGCACGATGACCACCCAGGGAGCCCGCAGCACGCCGTGGATCAAGGGGCGGTAGAGCCAGATCAGCACCTGGTTCAAGGGGTTCTTCCCCTCCGGGCGGATATGCCCGCGAATGAACCACGCCATCAGCAGCGGCACCAGGGTGATGGACAGGATGGCGGCCGCGGCCATGGCATAGGTCTTGGTGAAGGCCAGGGGCCGAAACAGCTTGCCCTCCTCGCCGCCGAGCGCGAACACCGGCAGGAACGACACCGCGATGATCAGCAGCGAAAAAAACAGCGCCGGCCCGACTTCCGATGCCGCCACCCGCGCCTTCATCCAGGGATCGGCGCCGGGATCCTGCTCCATATGCTTGTGCATGTTCTCGATCATCACGATCGCGGCGTCGGTCATCGCGCCGATGGCGATGGCGATGCCCCCCAGGGACATGATGTTGGCCGGAATGCCCTGCGCCCACATCACCAGGAAGGCGGCGAGGATGCCCAGCGGCAGCGACACGATGGCCACCAGCGCCGAGCGCGCGCGCAGCAGGAACAGGAACGACACCAGGGCGACGATCAGCGACTCTTCCAGCAGCTTCTCGGTGAGGGTGTGGATGGCGCGCTGGATCAGCGGCGCCTGGCTGTAGGTGGTGACGATCTTCACCCCCGGCGGCAGCGAGGGCTGGATGGCGCGGATCTTGTCCTCGACCCGGCGGATGATGGCATCGGCGTTCGAGCCCTGGTTCATCATCACGATGCCGCCGACCACCGCGCCCTCGCCGTTGAGGTCGGCGGCGCTGTTGGGCAGCTCCGGCCCGAACTGCACGCGGGCGACGTCTTTGAGCGTCAACGGCACTCCGCCGCGCGCCGCCAGCGGCGCGTTCTCCAGATCCCGCAAGGAGCGGATATAGCCGGTGGTGCGCACCATATAGCTGGCTTCGCCGAGATCGACCACCGAGCCGCTGGTCTCGCCGTTGGCGGCGCGGATGGCATCCTCCACTTGGGGCAGGGTGAGGTTGTAGGCCAGCAGGGCCTGCGGGTTCACCACCACCTGGTATTCCTTCACCATGCCGCCGACGGTGGCGACCTCGGCCACCCCCGGGATGCCCTGCAACTGGTACTTGAGGAACCAGTTCTGCAAGGTGGTGAGCTGGCTCAGGTCCTGCGTGCCACCGGTATCGGTCAGGGCGTACATGTAAACCCAGTCCACCCCCGAGCTGTCCGGCCCCAGCGCCGGCGTCACCCCGGGCGGCAGTTTGGATTGCACCTGGCTGAGATACTGGAGCACCAGGTTGCGCGCCTGGTAGATGTTGGTGCCGTCCTTGAAGATGACGTAGACGAAGGAGTCGCCGAACATCGAATAGCCGCGCACCGCGCGCGCGCCCGGCACCGACTGCAGGGTGGTCTCCAGCGGATAGGTCACCTGATCCTGCACCACCTGCGGCGCCTGCCCGGGGTAGGAGGTCTTGATGATGACCTGGGTGGGGGAGATGTCGGGGATGGCCTCCAGCGGCGTGTTGCGCACCGCCAGGATGCCCGCGGCCAGCAGCATCAGCGCGCCGATCACCGTCAGGCTGCGGTTCTCGAAGCACCACTCCATGAGCCGCCGGATCATGGGGCGCTCCGGCCAGGGGCCATGTTCATCCCGGCCATCGACCCGGCGGCGGGCGGCGGTGCGGCTGCTGGCGTGGCGGGTGGTGCGACCGTCGGTGCGGCCATTGGTGCGACCGTTCGCGGGGTCATTGGCCCAGCAGCGCCGGCTTGCGGGGCGCTCGCTGGCGGCATGCCTGGCATCGCTCCCGTGGCGGGCATGCCGCTCGCGCCGGCATGACCACCGAGCATGCGCGCCTTGACCGACTGGAACTGCGATTCGGAGTACAGCAGGAACTGGGCGCTTTCCACCACCTGGTCACCCGCCTTGAGCCCTCGGGCGATGACCACCCAGCCGTTCGCCTCCGGGCCGAGTGCAACTTGCACCGGCAGGAAGTGGCCGCCCGCCTGCGCCAGCATGGCGTAATCGCCATCTTGCGTGCGCAGCACTGCGCTGCTCGGCAGCGCCAGCGCGGTTTGCGCCTGGGCCTGCACCGTGGCGTTGGCATACATGCCCGGGCGCAGAATGCCGCCGGGGTTGGCGAAGCTCAGGCGCGCGGTGATGGTGCGGGTTTGCGGGTCCAGCGTGGGGTAGAGAAAGTTCAAGCGCCCATCCCAATTCCTGCCGGGGTAGGCCGGAAGCTGGAGCTGCACGCCGTCGCCCAGGCGCACCCACGGCATCTGGTAGTCGTACAGCGCCACATTGACCCAGACCCGATCCAGATTGGCGATCTCGAACAGGCTGTTCTGCGACGAGACATAGCTGCCCTGGCGAATATTGAGCGCCGTCACCACGCCGCTCTCGGGCGCCAGGATGGGAACGTCGCGCATCGGCTGGCCCGAGGCCTCCAACTGCTTGAGTGCTGCCTCGGGCAGGCCCAGCAGCAGCAGGCGCTGTTTGGCCGCGGCCAGCAAGCCCTGGCTGTCGGGATGACCGCCGGCCGCGCCGGCTTGCCGGCGCGCAATGCTGTATTCCTGCTGCGCGCTGTACAGCTCGGGCGAGTAAATCTCCGCCAGCACCTGACCGCGCGCCACCGGGTCGCCCACGGCACGCACCTTGAGATGCACGACCCAGCCGGAGAAGCGCGGGGTGACGGTGGTGACGCGGTTCTGGTCCACCGCCACGGTGCCCACAGTCTGGATCGCCTGGCCCATGGGGCGCATCTGCACGGCCGTCAGGCGCACGCCCAGGTTTTGCGTCTGGCGCGGGTCGATGCGCAGCCCGTTGTCGGCCGCACCGGCTTCGGCCTGGGCGTAGACCGGCACGTAATCCATGCCCATGTTGTCCTTCATCGGATGGTCCGAATGGATCGCCGGATTCATCGGGCTGGCCCAGTACAGCACCCGGCGCTGCGGCGCCGCAGCCGGGGCGTAGACCGGGACATAGTCCATCCCCATGTTGTCCTTCATCGGGTGGTCGGAGTGGATGGCGGCGTTCATCGGGTTGGCCCAATACAGCACCCGGCGGCTTGCCGGCGCTGCTGCGGAAGCTGCTGCGGAAGCCGGGGCCGCCGCGGCGTTCGGCGTCTCGGGGACCGAGGCGCCGTGCGGCAGCCAGCGGCTGCTCCAGAGGCCCGCGCCGATGCCGGCCAGCAACAGGCCGAGGCCGAGAGTGAAGGTTCGCAAATTCATGGCTGCTGCTCCGAAGGCGTTGTCAGGTAGTCGAGTTCGGCCTGGGTGGCCAGCAGATCCCGGCGCTGTTGCAGGGTCTGGAGTTCAAGGGCAAAAACGGCTTGCTGCGCCTTCAGCACGTCGCTCATGCTGGCGCGGCCGTTGCTGTAGGTGGTGAGGGTGGAGTCGTACGCCGCATGCGCCAGCGGCAGCATGTGCGTGCGCATGCGCTGCCACTTCTCCTGCTGGCTGCGCATGCGCGCCGTGGCGGTGCGAATCTGCTGCTGCAAGGCCAGCCGCTGGTCCTGCTCGTCATAGCGGGCTTCCATCACCTGGGCGCGGGCGCTGTCGAGTTCCTGATCCAGCCGATGGCTGGAGAAGATCGGCAAGTTCATCGAGACCCCGGCGGAGAAAAAGTTGGGGGAGCCCGGAAAAAAGCTCTTGCCGTAGGAGGCGCCAACCGTGATCTCCGGCAGGAAATCCTTCTTGGCCACCTGCACGCCAGCCTGGGCGATCCGCACCTTGGCCTGGGCCATGCGCAGCAGCGGCTGGGTCGGGGGCGCTTGCTCGGGAGCCGTCGCGCCTGGCGACAAGCTCGGCCAGTCAGGATCGATCTCCGGCGTTTGATCGCTGCCGAGTGCCTGGGCAATGTCGGCCAGGGACGCCGCTTCATCCGCGGCGAGCGCGCTTTGGTCGTTGCGCAGTTCGTCCTCGGCGAGACGGGCGCGCAACACATCGCTCTGCGGTCCGTTGCCCGAGCGGTAGCTGGCCATGGCCGCGTCGACGTTCTCACGCGCCAGCGACTGCTGCCGCTGCACCGCCGCCATGGCCTGGCGCGTGTACACCGCCGCAAGCCAGGCGCGCCGCAAGGCGAGAACCAGTTGCGCGCGTTTGGCTTCGCGGTTGAAGTGCTGCTCCGAGGCTTGCGCCTGCAGCTTGTCACCTTCGAGGGCCAGCTTGCCGATCGGCGGAAAGCTCTGGCTGACGCCGACGCTGAGCATGGTCATGCTCTGCTGCGTCAGCGAGAAGCTGTTGGTGGGCAGGTTGACCGCGTCGAACGACACATGTGGGTCGGGCAACTGCGTGGCCGCCGCGGCCTGGTGCTGGATGGCGCGGATGCGCTGCGCGGCTGCGGCCAGGCTGGGGTTGCTCCGCGCCAGTTGGGCCTCGGCGGCACCGAGGGTCAGGGGCGCGGCTTGGGCGGGTGCGGCCAGGCCGGCGAGCAGTAGAAGCGTGACAAGAACGGGGATGGCCGCCGGGCGTTCAGACCAGACGGATGACAACCGCCGGGCTTGCGCACGGCGGCACTGCAGGATGAGGGACATCGCTTTCCTCTTCGGCGGATGGAACGCTGCAAGACCGCAGCGCTGATCGCAAGGCGAACACGAACACCGCCCGGTGAAGGTTCACCGGGACGGGTGCTGCCGAAGGGGTCAAACTTGGAGGCGAGCCGCGAGGAAAGGCGGCTTGGAGGGAGGTGGCGACTCGATCCGCAGGGACTGCCGGGCAGGCGGCCTGGGTAGGGTTTGCAGCAGCACGACGCGCTGGACCAGCGCCGCATGGGGTGTGACCAAGTTCCTGGTCGGGCTGGCTGCAATGGCGGCGCTCAGGTTACTGCAGGCCGCCTGGCAAAACGCACGCTCGACCTGCCTGTTGGCTGGATTGGCCAACGCGATGAGCTGGCTGGCTCCTTGCATGGGCATGGAAGCCATGGCCGGCGCCGCTTCGCAGCAAGAGGCTGGAAGGACGACCGCCTGGGCCATTGCCGCTTGCGTCCAAGGCAAAAATACCAATGCACAGACCAACGCCCAGATGCGGGGGAACGTTCGAAAGGATTGCATGGACTTGGATCGGAGCAAAGGGGCGAAAACCAGGTGGGAGTATCTTAGCGATGCGTTCAGGCTTGTCAATCGGGGGTGACGACTCCTCGGCCGAATCGCGGTGTCGAGTCGCGTTGCCGAGTCGCTCAAGCCGTGGTGATCTTACCGGTCTGCTTGAGGAACTGGGCCCAGTCTTCCAGTTCGCGCGGCTCGCCGAACAGATAGCCCTGCATGACCCGCAGGCCCAGGGTGTGCAGGGCTTCGGCATTCTCCTGGGTTTCAACCCCCTCGGCCACGATCATGATGTTCAGGCGCTGCGCCAGGGCGACCAGCGAGCGCACGATTTCCTGGTTGCGCACATCGGTGTTCAGTTCGGTGGTGAAACCGGCGGGAATCTTGATGTGTGCCGGGCTCAGGCGCTTGAGGTATTCGAACGAGGCGTAGCCTTCGCCGAAGTCGTCCATCGCGATCAGGATGCCGGCCTGTTGCAGGGCGGTGATGTTGCGCAGCACGCTGGGGAACACTGGAATCGGGCGGCGCTCGGTGACCTCCATGATCAGCCGATTGGCCGGCCACTGGTTGCGCTGCAGCACCTGGTCGATGCGGCGCACGAGGTCGGGGTCGCCGAGCTGGTCGGCCTCGATGTTCACCGAGATATAGCCGCGCCAGCCGGTCCAGTTCGACAGCACGCGGGCTTCCGACACGGCCTCGTCCACCACCCAGAAAAACAGCTCGCTGGTTTGCGACGGCGACAGGCGGGGGAGGAAGGTGAGTGGGGAATGGCGCTTGGGCGCGGTGTCGGCACGCCAGCGAAACAGCACTTCCAGGCCGACGATTTCGCCGCCCGGATATTGCACCTGGGGCTGATACGCGAGCGAGGGAGAGCCCGTGCCGGCATGGATGGCAATTTCGCTGAACACGTCACGTTCCATGGCTTTCCTGTCGGCCTCTCGCGTTATGTCCGGCCAGATTAGCATGGCACCGCCGGTTTCGAAGGCTGGACGCAAAGCAGAATGCGCTCTTGCGCAAAATCGTGGCGAGATGCGAACAATGCAGGGATTCAGGAGGCATGCCGTGGTTGCCCACAGTTGCCGCGCCGCCATCGCCAACCCGCGTGCAAGCCGCATGGCTTCGCCCCGCCAGCCTCCAGGGATCGAGCACCGCTACAAAGACGTCCGACGCCACCAACGCCCATGCCCCAGACCGCCAAAATTCCTGCATCTCGCCCTCGTTCCGCCGTGGCCCGGGCCACGGCGAACGCGGCCGCAGAAGGCCCGCACTACAGCGTGCGCATGGACGACATGCGCGCCCACCTGTTCGCCGTGGAGCTGCGGCTGGCCACGCCCGACCCCCAGGGCCAGGAGTTCTGGCTGCCGGTGTGGATACCCGGCAGCTATCTGGTGCGTGAATTCGCCCGGCATGTGTTGCGGGTCGAAGCGCGTTGCCAGGGCAAACCGGTGGCCTTGCGCAAGGTGGCCAAAAACCGCTGGCGCGCCGCGCCATGCCGGGGGCCGCTGCAACTGAGCTGGACGGTGTATGCGCGCGACGCCTCGGTGCGCACCGCCTGGCTCGATGCCACGCGCGCTTTCTTCAACCCGTCCAGCCTGTTGCTGGCTGCGGCCGGCTGGGAAGCAAAGCCCCACGCGCTGCACATTCTGCCGCCCGCGTCACAGCCCGACTGGAGCGTGGCCACCACCCTGCCTGCCGCGCAGGTTGACGCGCGCGGCTTCGGCCTGTATCAGGCCAGCGACTATGACCGGCTCATCGACCATCCGGTGGAAATGGGCCGCTTGCTGCGCCTGCAGTTTCGCGCCCATGGCACGCCGCACGAAATGGTCATCGCCCATGCGGACCGGTTGCGCGGCGAGGTGGACACGAAGCGACTCAGGGCCGATCTCAAGAGCATTTGCGAAACCGAAATCGCCCTGTTCGAGCCGGAACGTCCGCGCGCCCCGTTCAAGCGCTACGCCTTTCTGCTGGCACCCACCGCCAGCGGTTACGGCGGCCTGGAGCATGCCGATTGCACCGCGCTGATATGTGCCGAGTCCGATTTGCCGCATCCCCGCGACGGCGCCGAGCGCAGCGCCGGCTATCGTCAGTTTCTCGGCCTGTGCAGTCACGAGTATTTCCACGCCTGGAATGTGAAGCGCATCCGCCCGCAAGCCCTCACGCCCTACGACCTGGAGCGCGAAAACACCACCGGCCTGCTGTGGCTGTTCGAGGGCTTCACCTCGTATTACGACGACCTCATCCTGCGCCGCGCCGGGCTGATCGAGCCGCAGCAGTACCTCGACCTGCTGGCCCGTGCCATCAACGCCGTGCAGGCCACGCCGGGCCGGCAGGTGCAAAGCCTGGCCGATGCCAGTTTCGACGCCTGGATCAAGTTCTATCGGCCCGACGAGAACACCGCCAACGCCACCGTCAGCTACTACACCCTGGGCGGTTTGTTCGCCCTGGCGCTGGACCTGACGCTGCGCAGCCGCAGCCAAACCACGCTGGACGATGTCATGCGTCTGCTGTGGCAGCGCTACGGCCGTGACGATGCTTCCTTGCATGGCCAGGGTGTGCCCGAGGACGCCTTGCCCGCGCTGGTGCGCGAAGTCAGCGGCCTGGATTTGCGCGGCTTGTTTGCCCGCCATGTGCATGGCCGCGACGAACTCCCGCTCAAGCGCCTGCTGGCCAGCGTGGGTGTGCGCTGGAGCCAGGGCAAGCCCGACGCCCTCAGCAGCCTGGGGCTGCGGCTCGACGATGCGCAGGGCTGGCCGCAGGTGCGACAGGTGCTGGCCGGAGGCTGGGCCGAGCAGGCGGGCCTGGCGCCCGGCGACATCCTGCTTGCCATCAACGGCCAGCGCGCCAGCCCGGAACAACTCAAGCGCCTGCATGCGCGCGGGCGCGCGGGTGATGCCTGGCAGGCGCATGTCATGCGCGATGCACGCCTGATGCAGCTTCAGGCGATGCTTCCAGCGCCAGGGCCAGCGCCAGCGCCAGGGCCGGTGGCGCTCAGCGTGGCACCGGCTGCCGCAGCCGGTGCCACGCTGCGGCGCAAACGCTGGCTGGGGGTTTGAGTCGTGCCGGCATGCTGCTGAAGCTGGCTTGCGCTTGAAGCCGGCACCGTCGGCCCCTTGGCCCTGCGCTGCACCGAAGCCGACTTCGAGCGCCTGTTCCGCTGCGCAGATCAAACCCGCCAAGGCGCGGTTGCGCACCCCGCAAGCGCCACCGGTTTCCGTCCTATGCTTGCGGCATTGCCAGCCCCAAGACGGAACTCGCCATGTCCTACGAGCACCTGCTCACTGAAACCCAGGGCCGTGTCGGCCTCATTCGCCTCAACCGGCCGAAACAGCTCAACGCGCTGAACGACGCGTTGATGGATGAACTCGGCGCGGTGCTGTCGGCGTTCGATGCCGACGACGCCATCGCCTGCATCGTGCTCACCGGCAGCGACAAAGCTTTCGCCGCCGGCGCCGACATCGCCGCCATGGCGAACAAGAGCTATACCGAGGCCTATCGCCAGGACTTCATCACCCGCAACTGGGAGCGCCTGCGCACCATGCGCAAGCCGGTGATTGCCGCTGTGGCCGGCTACGCCCTGGGCGGGGGCTGCGAGTTGGCGATGATGTGCGACTTCATCATCGCCGCCGACAACGCCAAATTCGGCCAGCCCGAAATCAAGATCGGCATCATCCCCGGCGCCGGTGGCACCCAGCGCCTGCCGCGCGCGGTCGGCAAGGGCAAGGCCATGGATCTGGTGCTCACCGCCCGCATGATGGATGCGGCCGAGGCCGAGCGTGCCGGCCTGGTGTCGCGCGTGGTTGCTGCCGACAAACTGCTCGGCGAAGCGCTGGGCGCGGCGCAAATCATCGCCAGCCATCCCTTGCAGGTCGTGATGATGGCCAAGGAATGCGTCAACCGGGCTTTTGAGGCGCCGCTGTCCGAGGGCATGTTGTTCGAGCGCCGCAGCTTCCACAGCCTGTTCGCCACGCACGACCAGAAGGAGGGCATGGCCGCTTTTCTGGAAAAGCGCGCGCCACATTTCGAGAATCGCTGACTTCGAAGCTCGCTGGGATGCGCTGCGCGCCTTGCTTCCAGGTGGTGCGTCGCTATGTTTATAATCAACGGCTTGGCGCTTTAGCTCAGTTGGTTAGAGCGACGGAATCATAATCCGCAGGTCCGGGGTTCGAGTCCCTGAAGCGCCACCAGCAAATTCAAGGGGTTACGAGAAATCGTCACCCCTTTTCTTTTTGCGCCGCGCCGCCCCAAGTTTTGTTGACCCCCACGGGGGGCGGGCTGGGCTTGGCCCTGGGGCCGCTCAGACCAGCGGCGGTTCCTGCATCAGCGCCACTTGCTCGCGCAGCTCAAGGATGCGGTCCTGCCAGTAGCGGGCGCTGCCAAACCAGGGAAAGGCGGCGGGGAAGGCCGGGTCGTGCCAGCGGCTGGCGATCCAGGCGCTGTAGTGGATCAGGCGCAGCGTGCGTAGCGCTTCGACGAGATGCAGCTCGCGGTCGTCGAACGCGCGGAACATCGCGTAGCCGCGCAGCAGCGCCGAGAGCTGGCGGCGCATGTCCGCCGCGTCGCCAGAGAGCAGCATCCACAAATCCTGCACCGCGGGTCCGCTGCGGCTGTCGTCGAAGTCGACGAAATGCGGGCCGTCGTCGGTCCATAGGAGGTTTCCGGCATGGCAGTCGCCATGCAGCCGCAGCATCTGCACGTCGCCGGCGCGCTGGTAGGCGCGGCTCACACCATCGAGCGCCTGGTCGGCGACGCTGATCCAGGCCGGCCGCAATTCCTCGGGCAGCCAGTCGCCGGCAACGAGGAAATCGCGCGGCTCGAAACCGAAGCTCCGGATGTCGAGAGAGGGCCGTGCCTGGTACTCGCAGCTTGCACCGACCGCATGGATGCGGCCGAGGAAACGCCCCAGCCATTCGAGTGTCTCCTCTCGCTCGAGGTCAGGAGGCCTGCCGCCCTGCCTGGCGAACAGCGCGAAGCGATGGCCCTCGCCATGGTGCAGCGTTTGCCCGCCGAACGACAGCGGCGGTACAGCGGGAATCTCCCGCTCCGCGAGCTCGAGGGTGAACGCATGCTCTTCGAGAATGGCCGCATCGCTCCAACGCCCGGGCCGGTAGAACTTGGCGATGCGCAGGCTGCCGTCCTCGAGCCCGACCTGGTAGACGCGGTTCTCGAAACTGTTCAACTGCAGCAGCCGGCCATCGCAACGCGTGCCGAGGCTGTCGATCGCGTTGAGTAGGCAATCGGGCGTCAGGTCGGCATAAGCGGTGTCGGGATTCACGTTTCTTGATGGTCAGAGGTGCGCCAGAGCCTGGGCGGTTGAGAGAACGAGCCAGTGTCTTGTCCCAGCACCCTGAACTCCGACTTTGCATTGCTCGCAGCAAGATAACCGAATGCCCCAAGCGCCGGGCTGTGCTCAACCCGCTCAACGTCGGCACTCTCTCGCCAAGCGGCACAGCCGCCTGCCTTGATGCGGGCACCGAAGGCTCGGCGCAATGCAACAATAAGCCGCACCCCCCCATCCGAACAACACACGCCCAACGCATGGCATCCGACCTCGTCGCTGTAGAAAACCGCCTGTGGGCGACTGCCGATCAACTCTGGGCCAACACCGGACTCAAGCCTGCCGAGTTTTCCACGCCGGTGCTCGGGCTCATCTTCCTGCGCTATGCCGACAAGCGGTTTACCGAAACCGGCGCGGTGCTTGCGGCCAAGGGCATCCCGCCCGATGAGCGCGAGCCCATGGACTACCAGGCCGAGGGCGTGCTCTATCTGCCGGAACGAGCCCGTTTCTCCCACCTGCTCAGCCTGACCGAAGGCGCGAATCTCGGCCGGGCCATTGCCGACGCCATGGCCTTGGTCGAAGACCACAACCCCGAACTGCGCGGCGTGCTGCCGCGCGGCTACAACGCGCTGCCCAACGCCACCCTGGTGGAACTGCTGCGCCTGCTCGCCCCGCTGGACCTGCAAGGCGACGCCTTCGGCAAGGTGTACGAATACTTCCTCGGCAACTTCGCGCTCAAGGAAGGGCAGAAAGGCGGCGTGTTCTACACGCCTACCAGCATCGTGCGGCTGATCGTGGAAATCATCCAGCCGTTTCATGGCCGCATTTTCGACCCGGCCTGCGGCTCGGGCGGCATGTTCGTGCAGTCCGCCGAATTCGTGCGCCGCCACCGCCGCAACGCCACCACCGAGCTTAGCGTGTTCGGCACCGAGAAGGCCGCCGACACGGTGAAGCTGGCCAAGATGAACCTCGCCGTGCACGGCCTGTCCGGCGACATCCGCGAATCCAACACCTACTACGAAGACCCGCACAAGGCCGTGTCCGGGCGCGGCACCAACATCACCGGCCGCTTCGACTTCGTCATGGCCAATCCGCCGTTCAATGTGTCGGGCGTGGACAAGGACCGACTCAAGGACGACGCCCGCTTCGCCCTCGGCCTGCCCAGCACCGACAACGCCAACTACCTGTGGATTCAACTGTTCCACGCCGCGCTCAACGACAGCGGCCGCGCCGGCTTCGTCATGGCCAACTCGGCCGGCGACGCGCGCGGCAGCGAGCTGGAGATCCGCAAAAAGCTCATCCAGGGCGGCGCGGTGGACGTGATCGTCAGCGTCGGCAGCAACTTCTTCTACACCGTCACCCTGCCCTGCACACTGTGGTTTTTCGACAAGAGCAAACGCGCCATCTCCCCTCTCCCCCCGGGAGACGACCAACGGAAGCCCCCAAGGGAGGGGTTGGGGGTGAGGGTACGCAACCGCGACACGGTACTGTTCATCGACGCGCGCCCCTTCTTCAAGCAAATCACCCGTGCCATCCGCGAGTTCACGCCCGAGCAACTGGAGTTCCTCGCCAACATCGTGCGCCTGTACCGCGGCGAGGCCGCCGAGCACGAGGCCGGCAGCGCCGCGCTGCTGGCCGAGAAGTTTCCCGAAGGCCGCTACCGCGACGTGGCCGGCTTGTGCAAGGCCGCGACGCGGGCCGAGATCGAGGCGCAGGGCTGGAGCCTGAATCCGGGGCGCTATGTCGGCGTGGGCGAGCGCGCGGCGGATGGGTTTGATTTCAGGGAGCGGTTGGAGGAGTTGCAGGAAGAGTTGGAAGTACTCAATGGGGAAGCCGGAGAACTCGAGAGCCTCGTAGCCGCGAATCTCTCAAAAGTCTTGTCGAACTACGCATGACCGATCATAAGTCACTACGGTTGGATCTGCTCGGCTCGGTGGCTCGTGGCAAGTCGCGCCATCGCCCAAGAAATGATCCTGCGCTCTACGGTGGTCAGTGGCCCTTTTTCCAGACAGGTGATGTCAAGGCTGCTGAGCTTTATCTGCGTAAATTTACGCAGACCTACAGCGAACTCGGACTTGCTCAAAGCAAGCTGTGGCCAGCGGGCACTTTGTGCATCACGATTGCCGCAAACATCGCGGACACGGCAATCCTTGGCATTCCTGGATGTTTTCCTGACAGCGTTGTCGGGTTCATCGCAGATCCAGCCAAGGCAGATACTCGATTCATCAAGTACTACATCGACACCATCAAGAAAGGGATGCAGAACGCCTCCCGTGGAACGACTCAGGACAACCTCAGCGTTGACAAGCTGCTGACCTTCGACTTCCTTGTTCCGCCAGCGATCCAACAACGCCGCATCGCCGCCATCCTCTCCGCCTACGACGACCTGATCGAGAACAACACGCGGCGCATCGCGATTCTGGGGGAAATGGCGCGGCGCATCTACGAGGAATGGTTCGTGCGCTTCCGCTTCCCCGGCCACGAGCAAACCCGCATGGTCGAGTCCGCCCTCGGCCCGGTGCCGGAGGGGTGGGAGCTAGCCTCTCTCGGTGCGGTGGCTGAGAATCACGACCGCTTTCGACGGCCTCTCTCAAAAATGGAGCGTGAGGATTTCAGAGGCCCCTACCCATACTACGGCGCAGCCAAGATCTTCGACTACGTGCGCGAATACTTGTTTGACGGCCAGTACTTGCTTCTAGCGGAAGACGGCAGCGTGGAGACACCGGACGGATACCCCGTTCTCCAACTCACTGATGGGAAGTTCTGGGCTAACAACCACACACATATTCTTCGCGGCTCGCAGCATGCGAGCACGGAATTCTTGTATTTAAGACTTGAGCGGCAACCGATACGTGGGTACATCACTGGCGCGGCACAGCCCAAGCTCACACAGGCTGCTATCAATCGGATTCCGATCGTACTTCCACCCAAAAACATTATGAGGGAATTTGATGCGTTGGTTCACCCGTTTTTTCAGCTTCGTGCCACATTGGTTAGGTCGATTGCAAACCTCCGCACTACCCGTGACCTGCTGCTGCCCAAGCTGATTTCCGGTGAGCTGGACGTGTCCGATCTGCCCGAGCCGCAGGGAGTCGCGGCATGAGCGATCAGCGCCACATCATGAACATCGCCAGGTCTGCGAGATAGGGACCGGAACATGAAGATCAGACGACTGCAAAAAGCCAAGGGCTATCGCATCTTTCGTGACTTCAGTTGGCCAAACGGCTTGCCGGACTTCGCGCGGTTCAACGTCATCTACGGCTGGAACGGCTCCGGCAAGACCGCGCTCTCGAACGTCTTTCGCCTGGTTCAGCGGCACGAGGCGCTGACCGAAGGGCAAGTTGAAATCCTTGTCGATGAAACCCGCGTAGCCGGCGCCGACTTCGGCAGCGCTGCGTTGCCTGCAGTGCGGACGTTCAACCGCGACACGGTGATCCGCAACGTCTTCGAGAGTGCGGATCAGCAGCTACCTCCCGTCTTTTACCTTGGCGAAGACAGTGTAGAAAAGCAGAAGCAGATCGAAGCGCTGAAAGAGCAACGCAACACGCAGGTGGAGGCCGAGTCGGGCTGGAGCCGCAAGAAGGCAGAAGCGACGACAGCTCTTGAGGGCTACTGCTCCGATCAGGCCAGAAGCATCAAGAATCTGCTGACTGTAGCTGGTGGGGGTTCCTACAACAACTACAACGCGGCCAATTTCAAAGCCGATGCACAGCGACTTGCCAGCACATAGCCGCGACCGAACGAGCTGACTGTCGATCAGCGTAAGCGATATCTGGAGATCAAAGACGGGAAGCTGATGGATAAGCTCAGTGAGCCATCTATCTCCTTTCCGGATTTTGTTGACCTCATGACGCGGACCCAAGCCATGCTTGAGCGCTCTGTGGTCTCATCGGTCATCAACGACTTGGTCGAGAACCCGATCGTTGCCGCATGGGTCAACACGGGTCTCGGCCTGCACAGTGGCGAGCACGCATCGAGCAAGTGTCGCTTTTGCGATCAGCCGTTGCCTGAGCAACGCATGCGGCAACTTGAGGCGCACTTCAACGACGAGTTCAAACGCTTTCAATTGGTCGTTGATCACCTCATCAGCGAGATCACGGCGGCCGAGAATTTCACGCAGACGCTGCGCATGCCACCGAAGGAGGCGCTATACCCGAACCTGCGGGCAGATTACGAGGAGGCTGTGCGCAAGGTGATCCAACAGGCCGGCATTGTCGGGTTGTCTCTGGAAGCTCTGTTGCGCGCACTGAGAGCAAAGCGCGATGAGCCGTTCAAACGTTTTGAGTTGACCAGTTTCATCGCAAGCGTCAGCACTGACGATGGGCAAGCCGGCGGTGTTGAGAAGTTTTTTGGTGTGATGCTGGCTGGTACGGCCTCTATTGCTTCCGTCATGGGACAGACAGCCTTCGATCAGATGAAGGTGATCATCGCGGCGCACAACCAGCGCACCGACAGGTTTGCATCAGAGGTCCAGACGGCGCGTCGAGAGCTGGCCCAGCATGAGGTTCTCAAAGCACTGCCGGGCTGGCTGGTGAAGTCGAAAGCAGTTGCGGACGCGGGTACTGAAGAGTCTGTGGCACACGAAACCGCCGCGAACCTCTGGCGCCAGCTCACTGCATTGGAGACGCAGGTGCTACAGCATCGACGCCCGGCAGATGAGCTGAACCGGGAGGTTGCCGCTTATCTCGGTCGTGATGATCTGAGGTTCGAGGTTGAGCAAAACGGTTACCGCATCATGCGTGGCGGCACGCCTGCTATGCACCTGAGTGATGGCGAGCGCACGGCAATTGCCTTCCTCTACTTCCTCAAATCGTTGAAGGGCACCGACTTCGACTTGGCGACGGGGATCGTCGTCATCGACGATCCGGTATCCAGCCTTGACGCCAACTCGCTGTTCAGCGCGTTCGGCTTCATGAAGCAGCGAACCGCCACCGCCGGGCAGCTCTTTGTGCTGACGCACAATTTCGCCTTTTTCCGGCAAGTCAGGAACTGGTACTACAACCTCCCCGGTCAGAAGAGAAAGGACTTGAACCAGCAACCTGCCCGGTTCTACATGCTCGCGACTGAGTTTGTTGGTGGTGAAAGAACTGCAAGACTGGATGTTCTTGATCCGTTCTTGCATCAGTATGAGTCCGAGTACCACTACCTGTTCAAACGGGTCTACGAGGAAGCACACAAGACAGCTGCGGCTGGTCTGGAAGCCTATTACGCGATGCCAAACATCGCACGCCGCCTGCTGGAGGCATTCTTGGCCTTCCGAATGCCGGACAAGTCGGGTGAGCTCTTCCAGATGCTGGAGTGTGTTGACTACGACACGGCGAAGAAGACCCGCATCCTGCGGTTCCTGCACACCTACTCGCACCACGACCATGTGGCTGAGCCTGACCACGACCTATCTGTCTTGTCGGAGGCTCCGGCCATCCTTCAAGAGGTTCTGGAACTGATCCTTACCTGCGACCGGCAGCATTACGAGAGAATGGCACAGCTCGTTTCGAACGCAGGTTCCCTTCAGACAGTGACATGAGCGTTCCGCGCCGCGTGCTCGTGATCGCCGTTCAAAGGGCTGTCTCGCACGCATGCACCTACCCGATGTCGATGCCAACAGTTCATCATCGCCAGCGGGATTGGATAAATTAGCCGCCGACGGTGGCATTTAGCCTTGAATTTATCCAATCCAAGTCGGATCTCGTTTCCCAAGATTATGACTTTTAATGACTTATTGTTGGATAACAAGATGCAGCGAGTGCGACGTAGCCCGGCATCTGGAAGTCACGGCCAATGATGGCAAACTGTAAAGAGTGTAAAGAGACCGATCGCCCGCGAGGACGCCCATGATCGCCATCAGAGTCAAACCCGTGTCATCCTTACACGAGCCAGACGTGCAGAAGGGGTGTCCGGCCTGCGCGGCGCCGTGCTCTCGCCGGGCAGGGAATAAGCCTTGAACACCCCACGCAAGCTCTCCAGCACCGTCCTCACCGTCCGTGAAGTCTCGGCCAGCTATGGCGAGGGTTTGCTGGTGGAGCAGGCCGCCATCGACCTGCTGCAGGAGCTGGGCTGGAGCTTCAAAAACCTGTTCAGCGAAACCCTGGGCACGCACGGCACGGAAGGCCGTGAGAGCGAGCATCAGGTCATCCTCACGCGCCGCCTGCGCGCGGCGCTGCAGCGTTTGAATCCGGGCCTGCCGGACACGGCTTACGCGCAGGCCATCGACCAGCTCACCGAAAACCGCAGCGCGCAGCTTGCGGTGAACGCCAACCGCGAGCTGTACCGCCTGCTGAAAGACGGCGTGAAGGTGAGCCTGCCGGACGCGCACGGCGGCCACACGGTGGACACGCTGCGCGTGATCGACTGGACCGAGCCCGCCAACAACGATTTTTTCCTCGCCTCGCAACTGTGGGTGGCGGGCGACATGTACCGCCGCCGCTGCGATCTGCTGGGCTTCGTCAACGGCCTGCCGCTGGTGTTCATCGAGCTGAAAAAGCCCAGCGTGCCTTTGAGAAGCGCATTCGACGACAACCTGCGCGACTACCGCGGCCAGAGCATTCCGCAACTGTTCCATCCCAACGCCTTCATCCTGCTGAGCAACGGCAGCGACACGCGCATCGGCACGCTGACCAGCGCCTGGGAGCACTTCTTCGACTGGAAGCGGGTGGACGACGAGGCCGAGGTGCTGGGCGAGGCCGGCGGCAGCGTGAGCCTGGAGCGCGCGCTGCGCGGCCTGCTGCAACCGGCGCGGCTGCTCGATTACATCGAGAATTTCACCTTGTTCGAGGAGGCCAAGGGCGGCCTGGTGAAGAAGACCGCGAAGAACCACCAGTTGCTCGGCGTGAACCAGGCCATCGCCCGGTTGCAGGAGCTGCGCGCCAGCGAGCCGGCCGAGCGCAAGCGTCTGGGCGTGTTCTGGCACACCCAGGGTTCCGGCAAGAGTCTGTCGATGGTGTTCTTCACGCAGAAGGTGCTGCGCAAGGTGCTGGGCAGTTGCACCTTCGTCGTCGTGACCGACCGCGAGGAACTGGACGCGCAGATCAGCAAGACCTTCAAGGCCACCGGCGCTACCGCGCGTGAGGACGTGCGCGCCACCAGCGGCGAGCACCTGCGGCAACTGCTGCGCGGCAGCGAGCGCTACATCTTCACCCTGATCCAGAAATTCAGGAACGAGCCGGGGCAACGCTACTCGCAACTGTCGGACCGATCGGACGTGATCGTGATCACCGACGAGGCGCACCGCAGCCAGTACGACGTATTCGCGCTGAACATGCGCAACGCGCTGCCCAATGCCGGTTTCATCGGCTTCACCGGCACGCCGCTGATCGCGGGCGAGGAAGAACGCACGCGCGAGGTGTTCGGCGATTACGTCAGCGTGTACGACTTCGCCCGTTCCATCGCCGACGGCGCCACCGTGCCGCTGTACTACGAGAACCGCATCCCCGAGGTACAGCTGACCAACGCCGAGCTCAACCGCGACCTGGAAGACCTGCTCGAAGCCGCCGAGCTGGACGAGGATCAGGAGAAGAAGCTGGAGCGCGAGTTCGGCCGCGAGTACCACATCATCACCCGCGAGGATCGACTGCAGGCCATCGCCCGCGACGTGGTGCGGCACTTCGTCGGCCGCGGCTACCGTGGCAAGGCGATGATGGTGTGCATCGACAAGGCCACCGCGGTGCGCATGTACGACAAGGTGCAGGTGCATTGGAAAGCCGAGATCGCGCGGCTGCAGGCGGCGCTGGAGCAGGCCCGGGGCGATGCGCGCGAGGCACTGATTGCGCGCATTCGCTTGCTGGAAACCACGGACATGGCCGTGGTCGTATCGCAGGGTCAGAACGAGGTGGAAGACCTGGCAAGGAAGGGACTGAACATCACCCCGCACCGCCAGCGCCTGCTGAAGGAAAAACTCGACGAGAAGTTCAAGGACGAGGCCGACCCGTTGCGCCTGGTGTTCGTGTGCGCGATGTGGATCACCGGCTTCGATGTACCGACCTGCTCGACGATTTACCTCGACAAGCCCATGCGGGCGCACACCCTGATGCAGACCATCGCCCGCGCCAACCGTGTGGCGCCGGGCAAGGAGTCGGGGCTGATCGTCGATTACGTGGGCATCTTCCGTGCGCTGCAGGATGCGCTGGCGGTGTACGCCAACCCCGGCAGCCGCAGCGGCCCGCCCATTCTTGACAAGGCTGAACTGGTGCAAGCCTTGCGCGCGGCGCTGCAGCAGGCGCTGACCTTCGCCGTGCTGCACGGCGTGAGCCTCGATGCCATCGCCGCTGCGCAGGGCTTCGCGCGCATCGGCCTGATCGACGAGGCGGTGGAAGCCTTGCTCGCCAGCGATGCCGAGAAAAAGCACTACCTGCGTCTCGCCGGCCAGGTGGCGCGGCTGTTCAAGGCCATCCTGCCCGACCCGCTGGCGCACGAGCTGGCGCCGATGGTGGTGCTGGTGAGCTATCTCGCCGCCAAGATCCGCGCCGAAACCGGCCAGCCCGACATCAGCGCCGTGATGGGTGACGTGGAGGCGCTGCTCAACGATTCGATCGCCACCGAGGGTTATCACATCGGCCCCGCGGCCAAGCCCGAGGCGCTGATCAATCTGTCCGAGATCGACTTCAAGGCGTTGCAGGACCGGTTCGACCAGGGCGGCCACAAGCGCACCGAGGCCGAGAAGCTGCGCCGCCTGATCGAAGGCCGCCTCGATGCGATGGTGCAGATCAACCCGATGCGCGCAGACCTGGCCGAGAAGTTCCAGCAGTTGATCGACGCCTACAACGCCGGCAGCAAGAACATCGAAGAGTTGTTTGACGAGCTGGTGCAGTTCACCCGCGACCTGAGCGTGGAAGAACAGCGCGCCGTGGCCGAGAACCTGAGCGAGGAGGAACTCGCCCTGTTCGACATCCTCACCAAGCCCGAGCCGAAGCTGAGCCAGGCCGAGCAAGCCGAGGTCAAGCGCGTGTGTCGCGAGCTGCTGGCCACGCTCAAGCGCGAAAAGCTGGTGCTGGACTGGCGCGAGAAACAGCAGGCCAAGGCGGCGGTGATGCAGACCATCAAGCTGGAGATGCGCCGCTTGCCGGCCCAGTATTCAAAGGACGTGCGCAGCGAAAAACTGGCGCGCGCGTATGCGCATGTATTCGATCATTACTACGGGGCCGGACGCAGCGCATACATGGGCTGACCGCACGGCGCCAATGCCTCAGCCCCCGGCATGGCGCACATGGGGGGCGAATTCGGAAATCGGACATCCATTCGATCGCCTGAAGCGCCACCCGATGGGGCTCAGCCCACAAGGCGGGCGTTTAACATCAGGCACCCATTCCGCGCCTGGGTCGGCGGCTTTTTTGTACGCTCCCTGCTCTCCTTCACTCCCATCGCATGCAACGCAGATCGTCCATGAACTTGCCCCAGTCACGCAAAGGCATCATCCTCGCCGGCGGTTCCGGCACGCGGCTCTATCCCGTCACCCAGGCGGTGAGCAAGCAGCTGCTGCCGGTGTACGACAAGCCGATGATCTACTACCCGCTGTCGGCGTTGATGCTGGCGGGCATGCGCGACGTGCTCGTCATCTCCACGCCGCAGGACACGCCGCGCTTCACCCAGCTGCTGGGCGACGGCAGCCAGTGGGGGCTGAATCTGCAATACGCCGTGCAGCCCAGTCCCGATGGACTGGCGCAGGCCTTCATCATCGGCCGCGACTTCGTCGGCCATGCTCCCAGCAGCCTGGTGTTGGGTGACAACCTGTTCTGGGGGCACGATTTTCAGACGCTGCTGCAGCAGGCCAGCGCCCAGGAGCGCGGCGCCACGGTCTTCGCCTATCACGTGCAAGACCCCGAACGCTACGGCGTGGTCGAGTTCGACGTGCAGGGACGCGCGGTCAGCCTGGAAGAAAAACCGGCCAGCCCCAAGAGCAGCTACGCCGTCACCGGGCTGTATTTCTACGACAACGCGGTGCTCGATATCGCCGCCGCGCTCAAGCCTTCGCCGCGCGGCGAGTTGGAGATCACCGACGTCAATCGCGTTTATCTGGAGCAAGGCGCGCTGCAGGTGCAGACCCTCGGTCGCGGCTATGCCTGGCTCGACACCGGCACGCACGAAAGCCTGCTGGACGCCGGCCAGTTCATCGCCACCATTGAGAAGCGCCAGGGCCTGAAAGTGGCCTGTCCGGAGGAAATCGCCTACCGCCAGGGCTGGATCGACGCCACGCAATTGCAGCGTCTGGCCGAGCCGATGAAAAAGAACGGCTACGGCCAATACCTGCTGCGCCTGCTGCAAGAGCCGGCGCGTTGACTCGGCCCATCAACGTCGCTGCCCATTCCTCATGCCCTACACCGCAACCCCCACGGCTTTGCCCGACGTGCTCGTGCTCGAGCCCCGGGTCTTCGGCGACGCGCGCGGCTTCTTTTTCGAGAGCTACAGCCGCCGCGATTTCCTGACCGCCACCGGCGTCGACGCCGATTTCGTGCAGGACAACCATTCGCGCTCGGCCCAGGGCGTGCTGCGCGGCTTGCACTACCAACTGGTCAAGCCTCAGGGCAAGCTGGTGCGCGTGACCCAGGGCCGCGTGTGGGACGTGGCGGTCGACCTGCGCCGGCACTCACCCCATTTCGGCCGCTGGGTCGGTGTGGAGCTGAGCGCCGAGAACAAGCGCCAGCTCTGGGTGCCGCCGGGCTTTGGGCACGGCTTTTTGACGCTGAGCGAAAGCGCCGAATTTCTCTACAAGACCACCGATTATTGGTACCCCGAGCACGAGCGCAGTCTGCTGTGGAACGATGTTGACCTGGCCATCGCCTGGCCGCTGCAGGATTTGGCGGCAGTGGGGAAGCAACCCGGCCTGGCGGCCAAGGACGCGGCAGCGCCCAGCCTCAAGCACGCCGAGCTGTACGGCTGAGATCGCGCCCGTCGAGCCCCGCGGGGCGTCTGCCAAGCCGCCCCGGCTGCTACCATTTTGGTCTGCGCTGCGTGCCTTTCGGGCCATGCGGCAAGTTCGGGTCGAACGACCTTCACGCCTCTGGATCGACACCATGAACCGCGTGCTTCGCACCAACTCCATGCGTTCGGCAAGCCTTCGGCTCGGGCTCGCCATGCTGCTTTGCTGGATGAGCGCAGGCACGGCGCAAGCCCAGTTGCAACGCCTGTTCCCAAGCGGCAGCCTCAAAGGCGTGGCCAGCTTCGGCTCCTGGCCCAACATCACCATCAACTGCGTCCCCTACACCTTGGGCCCAGGTGTGCGCGTGCTCGACGCCGAGCAGCGCGTCGTGCTCACCGGCCAGTTGCCTGGCCTGGAGAGTGCGGTCGTGTTTCTGCGCGACGCCTCTGGCAGCGTGTTCCGCGTTTGGCTCGTCAGCCCCAAGGATCCATCGCTGGCCACTGTGCCCAATGCCGCCTCGAACTGCGGCTTCGGGGCGGGTTGAATTTGCATGGCCTGCGGGTCGCTGCCCGCCAGATTGACACCTATCCACGCCTCGCGCGCCTGGTCGCGCTGCGGCGCTCCACCTGAATGCATCGCCATGAAAAAGCTCTATATCAAGACCTTCGGTTGTCAGATGAACGAGTACGACTCGGCCAAGATGGCCGATGTGCTCGACGCCGACCAGCCCTATGAAAAAACCGACAAGCCGGAGGACGCCGATCTCATCCTGCTCAACACCTGCTCCATCCGCGAGAAGGCGCAGGACAAGGTGTTCAGCGACCTGGGCCGGCTGCGCGCGTTGAAGGCCGGCAAGCCCGGGCTGCGCATCGGCGTGGCCGGCTGCGTGGCCAGCCAGGAAGGTGCGGCCATCGTCGCGCGCGCGCCGTTTGTCGACCTGGTGTTCGGCCCGCAAACCCTGCACCGCCTGCCCGAGCTGTTGGCGGCACGCGAGCGCACCGGACGGGCGCAGGTGGACATCAGCTTTCCGGAAATCGAGAAGTTCGACCACCTGCCCCCGGCGCGGGCCGAGGCCGCCGCCGCCTTCGTGTCCATCATGGAAGGCTGCAGCAAATATTGCAGTTATTGCGTCGTGCCCTACACCCGCGGCGAGGAAGTGTCGCGGCCGCTGGAAGACGTGCTGACCGAGGTGGCCGAACTGGCGGTGCAGGGGGTGAGGGAAATCACCCTGCTGGGGCAGAACGTCAACGCCTGGCGGGCTCCGGTGGAGGGCGAGGAGGGCGATTTCGCCTTGCTGCTGGAGTATGTCGCCGCCATTCCCGGCATCGAGCGCCTGCGCTACACCACCAGCCATCCGAACGAATTCACCGAGCGCCTGATCGAGGCGCATGGCCGCATCGCGCAGCTCGTGCCGCATGTGCATCTGCCGGTGCAGCATGGCTCCGACCGCATTCTGGCGGCGATGAAGCGCGGCTACACCGCGCTGCAGTTCAAGCACATCGCGCGTCGCCTGCGCGCGGTGCGCCCGGGCATCACGCTGTCGTCGGATTTCATCGTCGGCTTCCCCGGCGAGACCGACGCCGACTTCGCGCAGCTCATGAAGCTGGTGGACGACGTGGGCTTCGATGCCAGCTACAGCTTCATTTTCAGCCCCCGCCCGGGTACGCCCGCAGCCAACCTGGTTGACGACACCCCACCCGAGGTGAAGCTGGCGCGGCTGCAAACCCTGCAGGCGCGCATCGAGGCCAACGCGCAGGCGATATCGCAAGCCATGGTCGGCACGCGGCAGCAGGTGCTGGTGGAAGGCCCCAGCCGCAAGAACGCTGCCGAGCTGCAGGGCCGCAGTGCCAACAACCGCATCGTCAATTTCGCCGTGCCGGCGCATCGGGCGAGCGACCTGGTGGGTGCGCTGCTGGATGTGCGCATCACCGCGGCGATGCCGCATTCGCTGCGTGGCGAGTGGCTGGAGCATGAGGCCGCCATCGCGGCATGAGCCGCCACGGCCTGCATCCATCGGCGTCAACCATTTCGCGCGACGCCCACGACAAAACGGCCCGAAAATCGGGCCGTTTTGTCATCGTGGCGGACTGTTGTCCAGCGCCGCCGAGCGCCAGTTATTTGATCGCCAGGCGCAGTGAATCCCACACGCGCTTGAAGAAACCGGCTTGCGGCACGGCGTCCAGCGCCACCAGCGGGTAGCTGGCAATGGGCTTGCCGTCGAGCGTGACCTGCAGGGTGCCGATTTTCTGGCCTCGGGCGATGGGCGCCACCAGGGGGTCGGGGCGCTGTACCGTGGTCTTGATCTTGGCGCCGTCGCCGCGCGGCACGCTCACCGCCAGGGTGTCGAAGCTGCCGAGCTGCACATGGTCTTTCTCGCCTTTCCAGACATGGGCGCCGAGCACCGGCTTGTTGGCCGTCACCACATGAATGTCGTCGAAGTTCTGGAACGCCCAGTTCAGCAGCTTCTCGCTTTCGGCGCTGCGTGCATGCTCGCTCGGCGTGCCCATCACCACGGTCAGCAGCCGGCGCGGGCCGTTGGGGAAGTTGCGCTGCGCCGAGGTGATCATGCAGTAGCCCGCCTCCTTGGTGTAGCCGGTTTTCATGCCGTCCACCGAGGGGTCGGTGAACAGCAGGCTCACGCGGTTGGGCTGGGTGATGTGGTTGTAGGTGAATTCCTTGACCTTGAAGTAGCGGGCGTAGTCGGCGGGGAAGTCGCGGATGATGTGCGCGGCGATGACGGAGAGGTCATGCGCGGTGGTGTGATGGCCCGGGTCGGGCAGGCCGGTCGGGTCCATGAAATGCGTGCCCTTCAGGCCCCACTGCTGGGCCTGGCGGTTCATCATGCCGACGAAGGCCGACACCGAGCCGCCCACGGTCTGCGCCAGGGTCATCGCCGCGTCGTTGCCCGACTGCACGATCATGCCCAGCAGCAGGTCATTGACCGACACCGGGACGCGCGGGTCGATGAACATGCGCGAGCCGCCGGTGCGCCAGGCCTCGTTGGTTTCGGTCACCATTTGGTTCAGCTTGACGGAGCCGTCTTTCAGCGCCTTGAAGGTGAGATAAGCCGTCATCAGCTTGGTCAGCGAGGCCGGAGCCTCCTGCTGGTCGGCATTCTGCTCGGCCAGGATCTGGTTGCTGGTCATGTCCAGCACCAGCCAGCTGCGCGCCTGCATATTGGGCAGCGGCACGGATTCGAGCAGTGCCGCCGTGGGCCCGGTGGGCACATTGCCCACACCCGTGGTGAGCGGGGTGGGTGCGGGCGCGGCGGCAGGTTTCGGGGCGGCCTGGGCGAGGCAGGCGCAGCTCAGCGCTGCCGCCAGTGCGAGCAGGGCCAGGGATCGGGGCATCTTGAAAGGCATGGTTCGAGCGAGAAAGATGGAAACAGTTGAACAAAGCCGCCGGTGGGCAGGGCGGGCTGCGGCGACCCGGTGCAGCCGAGTCGTGACACTGCGCACCATAGCAGCGCCGCAGATGACAAGCCGTTAAAAAGAATGTCGGTTTGGAGTGCGGCGCCGGTGAAATTGTTCGCCTGCGGCTGACGAGATTGCATCGGCCTGTATCTGCAGCACGGATGCCTGCAGCCGATGGGGTGGACGAGGCACGGGTCAATCGCACCTGGCGGTGCCATGCCAGGTGCTGACCCAATCCTTGAGCGGCGTGAGCAGGCCGTGGAAGAAATGTCCCGCCCCGGGCATCACCAACACCGGCTGCTGCTGCGGCCGCGCCCAGTCCAGCACGGCCGTGAGCGGGACCACCTCGTCCTGTTCGCCGTGGATGACGAGCAGGCGTTCGGCCAGCTGTGTGCCGTCGCCCAGCCGCAGGGCGGGCACAGGAAAGTTGACCACCGCCGGGCCGACCAGCGTGAGATGGCCGATGCTGCGGCCCTCGGCGTGCATCGTTTGTGCGAGTTGCGCAGCGACGAAGGCGCCGAAGGAAAAGCCGGCGAGCGCAAGTGGCAGCGTTGTCGGTTCCAGCTCGAGCCGGGCCGCAAGCGTCGCCGTGTAATGGCGCAGCAGGGCGCGCAGGTCTTCGGTTTCGCCGCGCCCGGCGTCATAGCTGCCTTCGCTGCCGCCGACGCCGCGAAAATTCGGCCGCACGGTGCAGTAACCCAGCTGCAGCCAGGCGCGCGCCAAGGTCTGCGCCACCTTGTTGTCCAGCGTGCCGCCGTGCAGGGGGTGGGGGTGGGCGACCAGCGCCAAGCCGCGCGGCGGTTGCGCCGGCGTATCGACCGCCACCTCGATCCAGCCCACCGGGCCGGCAATGCGCTCGCGCTGGGTGTTGCGGTTCATGGCGCGGGTGTTGTGAGTGGCGGAGCGTCGGGCAGCAGCAGGCGCTCGACCACCTCGCCGGCCTTGAGGTGGCGCTCGACGATTTCGTCGATGTCATGCTGGTCCACATAGGTGTACCAGACGCCTTCGGGGTAGACCACGCAGGCCGGGCCCTCCTCGCAGCGGTCGAGGCAGCCGGCGCGGTTCACACGCACCTGTCCGGGCCCGGACAGACCTGCGGCTTTCACCGCTTGTTTGCAGTGGTCGAACGCGGCTTCGGCGCCGCGCGCCGCGCAGCAGGGGCGACCGCCCTCACGCTGGTTGAGGCAGAAGAAAATATGGTGGGCGTAGTAGCTCATGCGGTTGACGGTTCAGGTTGCTGCGCCAGGCCGCACGACGCGCCCCAGCAGATAGAGCACGGCGACGTAAGGCCACAGCCAGCTCAGCCATTGCGGCAGGCCGAACATGCGGATGAACAGGCCCTGGCTCCAGGTTTGGAGATTTTGCGCGTAATACGGATCGGGCCCGGCCTGGTTGATCCACCATAGCCCGCAGATCAGCGCGATCAGCGCCAGCGCGGCGCACAACCGGCGCGGCAGATGGGTGAGCGGCAGGCCGATGACCAGGCCCAGCGCCAGGCCATGCGTGGCCGCGGGCGTGGCCCAGGCCAGCGCGTGTTCGGGGCCGAAGCCCAGCGCGGCCGACAGGCTCATGGCCGTCAGCCCAGCCAGCGTCAGCGCCAGGCCGATGCGCACGCGTGGCGCGCCGCTGTGCGTCAGCGCCGCGCTGGTCCACAGCGCCGCCATCAGCATGGTCGCGGCGATCCAGGCCTGCTGCTGCGCACCCATGGGCTGCGGCGTGGTCAGGGCCAGCAGGGCGTCGGAGTTGAACCAGCGCGCGAATGGGGCCGTGACATCGGGCGCGGTCAGGCTGGTGTCGATCAGGCTTTGCGCCAGGCTGCCCGCCACCTGGCCGGTGGCGAACAGCGCGGGAGGCGGCCAGAGCAAGGCCAGCGGCCACGCCGCCAGCAGCAGCAGCCCGAGGCTGGCATCGCGCGCGAACCAGCGCTCGCGCAGCTGGCGCACCCTTTGGCTGAGTGACAGCCGTGGCAGCAGCCACACCGCCAGCGCCGCGCCCAGCGCCCCGCCCAGAGTGTTGGTGATCCAGTCGACATTGGACGACACGCGCACCGGCAGGAAGGCCTGCGAGGTTTCCATCGCGAACGACATCAGGCTGCAAGCGATGGACGCCAGCAGCCAGGCGCGCCAGCCCGTCCATCGCGGGCGCAGGCTGGCGGCCGCCAGCAGGCCGAGCGGCAGATAGCCGGCGACGTTGAGCCAGATGTCGTCAAGGGTGATGTAGCGCGGCAGCGGCGCGGTGACGAAGTCGAGCGGACTCAGGCCCTGCCAGCGCCAGCCGGAAAAGGGATAGAGACTGGCGTACAGCACCAGCAGCCAGTAAGCCGCCAGTGCGTAGCGCGAAAACACCGAAGGGGCGTGCTTCACCGCATGCCGGCTCAGAACGATGGCTTGATGACGACCAGGGGCACGATGATGAACATGGCGATGGTGGGCACCTCGTTGAACCAGCGAAACCACATGTGGCTGCGGGTGTTGCGGCCCTGCTCGAACTTGCGCAGCACGCGCCCGCAGGCATGGTGGAAGCCCAGCAGCACCAGCACCAGGGTCAGCTTGGCATGCATCCAGCCGTTGCCCGGGCCGCGCAGGCCAATGCCGTAATACAGCCACAGCACGAGGCCGAAGCCGATTGCGGGAATCATCAGGATGGTCATGAAGCGGTAGAGCTTGCGGGCCATGAGCAGCAGGCGCTGACGCTCGGCTTCGCTGCCGGGCGGCACCATGGCCAGATTGACGAAGATGCGAGGCAGGTAGAACAGGCCGGCGAACCACGAGATGACAAAAATGATGTGCAGAGCCTTGACCCAGAGAAAAACCATGACTGCTCCTTGTTGTTGGCCGCCAGTTTAAATTTCACGCCGGCGCGCCGTGTTGCCAAGGCCTTGGGCACCTGTGTTTCAAGCGCCGACCTGGGGTTCCCAGGCCATGTGCCGGGGCCATGCGGCAGCGTTCCGGCAAAAAAAACCCCGACAGGGGGTGTCGGGGTCAATAGCCTTGAAACCAAGGCCCCCGCTCAGGGAGGAGAAGCGGGAGGAAGCGCCTCGCGGCAGCCACCTGTCCATCTTGAGTCGCGTAAGCTCAAGAGGTTCCCATCGTCACATAAAAGGATGCAATTTTTATGGTTACCGCCAACTATCCGGCCTTGCGCCTGCGCCGCCTGCGCCGCGACGACTTCACCCGGCGTTTGGTCCGCGAGCACAGCCTGAGCGTCAATGACCTGATCTATCCCGTGTTCGTGCTGGACGGCAAGCAGCGGCATGAAGCCGTGGCCTCCATGCCGGGAGTCGAACGCCTCAGCCTGGACTTGCTGCTGGGCGTGGCCGAAGACTGCGTCAAGCTCGGCATTCCGGTGCTGGCGCTGTTCCCGGTGATCGCCCCGGAACTGAAAACGCCCGATGGCGCCGAGGCCGCCAACCCCGACGGCCTGGTGCCGCGCGTGGTGCGTGCGCTGAAATTGGAATTTCCGCAGCTCGGCGTGCTCACCGATGTGGCGCTGGACCCCTACACCTCCCATGGCCAGGATGGTCTGCTGGACGACACCGGCTATATCCTGAACGAGCCGACGGTGGCCATGCTGGTGCGACAGTCGCTGGTGCAAGCGCAGGCTGGAGTGGACATCGTCGCTCCCAGCGACATGATGGACGGGCGCATCGGCGCCATCCGCGAGGCGCTGGAGGCGCAGGGCCACATCCACACCCGCATCATGGCCTACAGCGCCAAATACGCCAGCGCCTTCTACGGCCCGTTTCGTGATGCCGTGGGTTCCGCCAAGAATCTGGGCAAGTCGGACAAGAAGGTGTATCAGATGGACCCGGGCAACTCCGACGAAGCCCTGCGCGAGGTGCAACTCGACCTCATGGAGGGCGCCGACATGGTGATGGTCAAGCCGGGCATGCCCTACCTGGACATCCTGCGGCGGGTGAAAGACACCTTCCGCATGCCCACCTTCGTCTATCAGGTGAGCGGCGAATACGCCATGCTCAAGGCCGCGGCGCAAAACGGCTGGCTCGATGGCGATGCCGTGATGATGGAGTCGCTGCTCGGATTCAAGCGCGCCGGCGCCGACGGCATCCTCACTTATTTCGCGCGCGACGCGGCGCGCTTGCTGCGCGGGTCTTGAAAGAACGCGAAGCCGCCTGGCTTCAGCGCCAGAGCGTGACCAGCGCGATGGCGATCCACCCCAGCGTGAAATTGATCGCCACCAGTTTGTGAATCTGCTGCAGCGACTGGGCCACCCGGCTCCAGTCCTGCTCCGCAGCCGCACGGCGCGCGCGCTTGAACGGCGCGAAATAGATGTGCCCGAACAGCGCCATCATCACCAGGCCGATGCCGAACATGGCATGCCAGGCCGGTGGGGCATGGGCGAAACCCGCCTGCAGCATGAGCCACAACCCGCTGGCCAGCAGCAGCGCAATGCTGCCCCAGACCAGGGGGAAGAAACGCCGCAGACTCGCGAACATGATGCGTGGCCGCAAGGGGGGCTCCAACTCGGCGAATGCGGCGGGTCTGAGGCTGAACAGCACGAAGGCCATGCCGCCCATCCAGACCATCGCGCCCACCAGGTGGACAAAAATCAGCAAGCCGTTCATGGGATCTCCGGGGCTGTACCCAAGGGCGCTGCAAGCAGAGCCACACCCTTCATGGGCGAGCAAACCTCGGGACCATCCTTTGGATTTGCTGGTGAGAGAGCACGCATTCAAACATGCCCAGGTCAGTGTTGCGCAAGTCGGACAGCGGCTGTTGCTCCGCCGCCTCTGAAACCTTGACGGGCAACAAATCCAGGCTTGGGACGTTGAAAAGCGATGAAACGGGAAAAACCATCCCGTATACTTCCGCTGCTTCGTCGCCCTCTGAATTGTTACAACTCAAACACAAATATACGTGGGCGGCTTGCATGCGACAGCGTGCTTGGGTCGGCAGCGCACGGAGCGACAAATCCTGTCGGGCACCTGTCCGGTCAGCCGCCCCAAGCGGCGCCGCGTGTGGCTGACGAACGAAATTCCCCTGGTCAAGTGAGACAAGTGCAAGCTTCCGATTCCTGGCAGGACGATGCCGACAAGACCGAGCGCAAGCCGCTGACGCGTGAGCAGGCGCAGGCGTTGATGCTGGCCAAGCCGGGTGTCTCGGTGTGGACCGTCGTTGGGCTCCAGGCCTTGGTGGGCGCGTTGGCCGCGATTGCGGCGTACGGCATCGCCGGTCTTCCGGCTGCGTTGTCGGCTTTGTATGGTTGTATCGTGGTCATGTTGCCGGCGGCATTGTTCGCCGGTGGCATGCGCGCCTGGCTGGTGAAGCTGCAACCAGCATTTGCGCTGTTCGGGTTTGCTTTTGGTGAGCTGCTGAAAATTGCGCTGACCGTGGTTCTTTTGCTCCTGGCGCCTCGCCTGCTTCCCGGCCTGAGTTGGCCGGCGATGTTGGTGGGCCTGGTGGCGACCTTGCAGGTGTACTGGATCGCTCTTGTATTGCGCGGCAAGCTGCGCGGCAAAGCGCCCAAAGCCTGAGCCTGTCCTCACTGAATCGGCCATTTACTGTCCGCGATCGTTCAATCGACTGATCTACCCATGTCTGCAGACCAGCAATCCATCACCGCCGGCGAATACATCATCCACCACCTGACGCACTGGACCAGCGGTCCGCGCACGGGTGTGATCGATTTTGGCATCGTCGACATCGACTCGATCACCGTCTCGGTGGCTCTTGGCTTGCTCGCCTGCTTCATCCTCTGGCGCGTGGCCAGGCACATGACCAGCGGCACGCCCGGCCGCATGCAGGCCGCGGTCGAATTCCTGGTCGAGTTCGTCGATGAGCAGGCACGCGGCATCGTGCGCAGCGCCAAGTCGCGCGAGTTCGTCGCGCCGCTGGCGTTCATCTCCTTTGTCTGGATCGTGATGATGAACGCGATGGACTTGTTGCCGGTCGACCTGCTGCCGCGTCTGTGGCAAGGCGCTGGCGCCATGGCCGGGCACAACCCCGAGCACATGTATCTGCGCGTCGTGCCGACCGCGGACCTGTCCATTGCCCTCGGCATGTCCATCACCATTCTGCTGCTGAGTTTGTATTACGGCATGCGGATCAAGGGAGTCGGTGGCTGGGTGCACGAGCTTTTCACCGCCCCGTTCGGCAACCATTTTCTGCTGTGGCCGTTGAACTTCGCCATGCAACTGCTCGAATATCTGGCCAAGACCTTGTCCCACGGCATGCGACTGTTCGGCAATCTGTATGCCGAAGAAATCCTGTTCATGATCATTGCCCTCATGGGGGCTGCGGGTCTGAGCAGCCTGACCGGGTGGACGCTGTTTTTCGGCAATATCGTGGCGGGTTTCGCCTGGTCCGTTTTCAGCATGCTGATCATCGTGCTGCAAGGTTTCATTTTCATGATGCTGACCCTGGTCTACATCGGCCAGGCTCACGACCATCATTGATTCGAGTTTGATTTTCCCTTTTCTTTATCACTGACTACCAACTTTTCAACAGGAGCATTTCATGGAACACGTTCTCGGCTATGTCGCTTTGGCTGCGGGTCTGATCATCGGTCTGGGTGCCAATGGCGCCTGCATCGGCATCGGCATCATGGGCAGCAAATACCTCGAATCCGCCGCGCGCCAGCCCGAGTTGATGAACGAACTGCAAACCAAGATGTTCCTGCTGGCCGGCCTGATCGACGCGGCCTTCCTGATCGGTGTCGGTCTGGCGATGATGTTCACCTTCGCCAACCCCTTCGTGCTGAAGTAATTGCAGCGCACCACCCACCGACTGATTCAACGCAAAGGTTAGCGCCATGCATCTGGACGCAACACTGATTGCGCAGCTCGTGGTGTTCTTGCTGCTGGCGTGGTTCACGGCGAAGTTCGTCTGGCCACCTATCACCAAGGCATTGGACGAGCGCGCCAAGAAAATCGCCGACGGCTTGGCTGCGGCGGATCGCGCCAAGGCCGAACTGGCTTCGGCCAACAAGGAGGTCGAGCAGGAGCTTGCCCGTTCGCATCATGAAAGCGCGCAACGCCTGGCCGAAGCCGAGCGCCGCGCGCAAGCCATCATCGAGGATGCACGCAAGAAGGCCGAGGAAGCCGGCGAGGTCATCATCACCCAGGCCAGGGCCGAGGCCGACCAGCAACTGATCAAGGCTCGCGAGAGTCTGCGTGACCAGGTTGCCGGGCTGGCCGTGAAGGGCGCCGAGGCCATCCTGCACCGCGAGGTCAATCCGCAGGTTCATGCCGATTTGCTCGCCCGGCTCAAGGCCGAACTGTGATCGGAGCCCGTCATGGCTGAACTCGCCACCATCGCGCGGCCTTATGCCGAAGCGATTTTCCGGGCCATACAAAACCAGCCCGCATCCGAGTCGCTGGAGCATGTCGCCGCGTCGCTGAATGCACTTGCCGTGATCGCGCGCGACCCGCAAATCCGGACTCTCGCGGGCGACCCACAGCTTCCTGCCGACAAGCTCGGTGCCCTGCTGCTGTCGGCCATGCCGCAGCAAGCCGGCGCTGCCGTGCGCAACTTGCTGCAGGTCGTGCTCGAAAACCGACGCCTGGCCGCCTTGCCTGAAATCGCCGAGCAGTTTCACCAGCTCAAAGACGCCGCGCAGCACCGTGCCGAGGCCGTCATCAGCAGCGCCTTTCCACTGGAGCCGGCGCAGCTCGAGGCTTTGTTGCCCGCGCTCGAGCGCAAGTTTGGTTGCAAGCTCTACACCCGTGTCGAAATCGATCCCGGGCTGATCGGCGGCGTGCGCGTTGCCGTGGGCGACGAGGTGCTCGACACCTCGGTGCGCGCACGGCTCGACGCCATGCGCGTTGCTCTCACAGCCTAAGCAGCACCGACCGCCAAGCCATCACCGCCTAAGTCTTCCGAGGCCACCATGCAACTCAATCCCGCAGAAATTTCCGAACTCATCAAAAGCCGCATCGAGGGCCTTGGCGCCACCGCCGACGTCAAGAACCAGGGCACCGTGGTGTCCGTGTCCGACGGCATCGTGCGGGTGCACGGCCTGTCCGACGTGATGCAGGGCGAAATGCTCGAATTCCCGGCGAACAAGGACGGCCAGCCCACCTTCGGCCTGGCACTCAACCTGGAGCGCGATTCCGTCGGCTCGGTGGTTCTGGGCGAATACGGCCACATCTCCGAAGGCGACACGGTCAAGTGCACCGGGAAGATCTTGTCCGTCCCGGTTGGCCCGGAACTCATCGGCCGGGTGGTCAACACCCTGGGTGTGCCCATCGATGGCAAGGGCCCGGTGAATGCGAAGATGACCGACGTGGTCGAGAAGGTCGCGCCCGGCGTGATCTGGCGCAAATCGGTCTCGCAGCCGGTGCAAACCGGGGTCAAGGCCATCGACGCCATGGTTCCGGTCGGACGTGGCCAGCGCGAACTGATCATCGGCGACCGCCAGACCGGCAAGACGGCGGTGGCGGTGGACGCCATCATCAGCCAGAAGGGCAAGGACCTGATCTGCATCTATGTTGCCGTAGGCCAGAAGGCTTCGACGGTTGCCAACGTCGTGCGCAAGTTGCAAGAGCATGGCGCGATGGACTACACCATCGTTGTCGCCGCCACGGCGTCCGACTCGGCCGCAATGCAGTACCTGGCCCCTTATTCCGGCTGCACCATGGGCGAGTATTTCCGCGACCGCGGCCGCGACGCCCTGGTGATCTATGACGACCTGACCAAGCAGGCCTGGGCTTATCGCCAGATTTCCTTGCTGCTGCGCCGCCCCCCGGGTCGCGAAGCCTATCCCGGCGACGTGTTCTACCTGCACAGCCGTCTGCTCGAACGCGCTGCCCGCGTGAACGAGGAATATGTCGAGAAATTCACCAACGGCGAAGTCAAGGGCAAGACCGGCTCGCTCACCGCGCTGCCCATCATCGAGACCCAGGCGGGTGACGTCTCGGCCTTCGTGCCGACGAACGTGATCTCCATCACCGACGGCCAGATTTTCCTCGAGACCGATCTGTTCAACGCCGGTGTGCGCCCCGCCATCAACGCCGGCGTGTCGGTGTCGCGCGTGGGCGGTGCGGCACAGACCAAGATCATCAAGAAGCTGTCGGGCGGCATTCGTACCGACCTGGCGCAATACCGCGAACTCGCGGCCTTCGCCCAGTTTGCCTCCGACCTCGACGACGCCACGCGTCGCCAGCTCGAGCGCGGCCGTCGCGTGGTCGAGCTGCTCAAGCAGCCCCAGTACCAGCCGGTTCAGGTGTGGCAACTCGCCGCATCGCTGTATGCGGTGAACAACGGCTATCTTGACGACGTCGACGTCAAGCAGTTGCTGGGCTTCGAGAAGGGCTTGCACGACTATCTGCAGTCCAAGCATGCTGCCCTGGTGGAGAGCATCGAGTCGAAGAAAGACTTGAGCAAGGACGACGAAGCCCTCTTGAAAACGGCCATCGCCGAATTCAAGAAGAACGGCGCGTATTGATTCATTCCACCATTCACCCTGATCCAGTCCATGCGTGCCCACATCGCGTTGTCGCCGGTTGCCGAGCTTGCCCGGCCGCTTGCGACCGAATTGCGCCGCATGGCTGAAGGAGATCCTGCATGCCTGGAATGAAAGAAGTTCGCGTCAAGATCAAGAGCGTGCAGAACACGCGCAAGATCACCAAGGCCATGGAAATGGTCGCTGCCTCGAAAATGCGCAAGGCGCAGGAGCGCATGCGTGCAGCCCGGCCTTACGCCGAGAAGGTGCGCTCCATGACCGCCAACCTGAGCCAAGCCAACCCCGAGTACAGCCACCCCTTCATGGCGGCGCGTAGCCCGGTGCGCAAGGTGGGCGTCATCCTGGTGACCACCGACAAGGGCCTGTGCGGCGGCCTCAACACCAATATCTTGCGTGCCCTGACCCAGAACATCAAGGAATGGCAGGGTGAGGGCGTTGCCGTGCAGGCCTGCGCCATTGGCAACAAGGGTTTGCAATTCTTCAACCGCCTGGGTGTCAACGTTGTCTCTCAGTTGGTGCAGATGGGCGACAAACCGCATCTGGACAAGCTCATCGGCCCGGTCAAAGTGGTGCTCGACGCTTATGAGCGTGGCGAGATCGATGCCATCTACATCGCGTTCAGCAGCTTCGTCAACACCATGAAGCAGCAGCCGCGGGTCGAACAGCTCATCCCGCTGTCCAAGCAGGCCATGAGCACGTCCGATGCGGAGCGCAAGCAACACAGCTGGGACTACATCTACGAGCCCGATGCCAAGCCGGTGATCGATGCGCTGCTGGTGCGCTACATCGAGGCGCTGGTCTACCAGGCCGTGACCGAGAACATGGCGTGCGAGCAATCGGCCCGCATGGTGGCGATGAAGGCGGCGTCTGACAACGCCAAGACGGTGATCAGTGAACTGCAACTGGTCTACAACAAGAGCCGCCAGGCTGCCATTACCAAGGAATTGTCTGAAATCGTCGGGGGCGCAGCCGCCGTTTAAGGCGCTGCCACCCATCACTGCATATTGGAGAACTAGATGACCACGGCCCAAACCCAAGGCAAGATCGTTCAGTGCATCGGCCCTGTGATCGACATTGAATTCCCGCGCGAGCACATGCCCGTCGTGTACGAGGCACTGCGCCTGTCCGACAACCAGGAAATGGGGCTGGCGGAAAAAGGCATCACCTTTGAAGTGCAACAACAAATTGGTGACGGTGTCGTACGCACCATTGCCCTCGGATCGACCGACGGCCTGCGCCGCGGCATGGCGGTCGACGCCACCGGCGAGCCCATCACCGTGCCTGTCGGCAACGGCACCCTCGGACGCATCATGGATGTGCTGGGCCGCCCGATCGACGAAGCCGGCCCCATCGCCTGCGACGAGCGCCGCTCCATCCACGCCAAGGCTCCCAAGTTCGATGAACTCTCGCCCTCGGTCGACCTGCTCGAAACCGGCATCAAGGTGATCGACCTGGTTTGCCCTTTCGCCAAGGGCGGCAAGGTCGGCCTGTTCGGCGGCGCCGGCGTTGGCAAGACCGTGAACATGATGGAACTCATCAACAACATCGCCAAGCAGCACAGCGGCTTGTCGGTGTTCGCCGGCGTGGGTGAGCGTACCCGCGAGGGCAATGACTTCTACCATGAGATGGAGGAGTCGAACGTGCTCGACAAGGTGGCCATGGTGTTCGGCCAGATGAACGAGCCTCCGGGCAACCGCCTGCGCGTGGCCCTGACCGGCCTGACCATGGCCGAGAAATTCCGTGACGAAGGCCGCGACATCCTGTTCTTCGTCGACAACATTTACCGCTACACCCTGGCCGGCGTGGAAGTCTCCGCGCTGCTGGGACGCATGCCTTCCGCCGTGGGCTACCAGCCGACGCTGGCCGAGGAAATGGGCGTGCTGCAGGAGCGCATCACCTCGACCAAGACCGGTTCCATCACCTCCATCCAGGCCGTCTACGTCCCCGCGGACGATTACACCGATCCCTCGCCTGCGACCACCTTCGCCCACCTGGACTCCACCGTGGCGCTGTCGCGTGATATTGCCTCGCTGGGCATCTACCCCGCAGTCGACCCGCTCGATTCCACGTCGCGCCAGCTCGACCCGAACGTCGTGGGCGAAGAGCACTACAACACCGCCCGTTCGGTGCAGGGCATTCTGCAGCGCTACAAGGAGCTGCGCGACATCATCGCCATTCTGGGCATGGACGAGCTCTCGCCCGAAGACAAACTCACCGTGTCGCGCGCCCGCAAGATCCAGCGCTTCCTGTCGCAGCCGTTCCACGTTGCCGAAGTGTTCACCGGCTCGCCTGGCAAGTACGTGCCACTGAAGGAAACCATCCGCGGCTTCAAGATGATCGCCAACGGCGAGTGCGACGCGTTGCCCGAGCAGGCCTTCTACATGGTCGGCGCCATCGACGAAGCCTTCGAGAAGGCCAAGAAACTGAACTGATCGCTGCGTCTGCCCAGAGCATGCCGAGTCGCGCGCCGACATGGCATGCACGTGCAGCCCGAGGCACCCCCGGAGTCATCATGAACACTTTTCAAGTCGATGTGGTCAGTGCCGAAGAGCTGATCTATTCCGGGCAAGCGCGTTTCGTCGCCTTGCCGGGTGAGTCCGGCGAACTCGGCATTCTGCCCGGCCACACGCCCCTCATCACCCGCATCAAACCGGGCGCGGTGCGCATCGAGCGCACGGACGGCACCAGGACCGAGGACGATTTCGTCTTCGTCGCCGGTGGCGTGCTTGAAGTCCAGCCCAGGCATGTGACGGTTCTGGCCGACACCGCCATCCGTGGCAAGGACCTGGATGAAGCCAAGGCCCAGGAAGCCCTCAAGCTGGCGCAGGAGAATCGTGCCAATGCCAAGGACGCCCAGGACATTGCCGTCGTCGAAGGTGAGCTTGCCATGTTGGCAGCGCAACTCGCCGCCATCCGCAAGCTGCGCAACCGACCCCATTGAGCCGGGCGACTCCTGGGCGACCCAACTTCGCGCGATCGCATCGCCGCCTCATCGTGTTGCCCCGCCGATTCAGTTCACGCGTTCCACCGCGAGCGGTGTTTTCTTGCCATGCTCGAACATCGAGAGGGTGATGCTCGGGTGCATCAACTCGCCTGTCGGGGTGAAGCGGATATGGGACTTGGTGATGCCGTCGTAGTCCACGTCCCGGATGGCGTGGAGGTAGACCTTGGGATCCGCCGATCGGGCCTTCATCATGGCATGGGCCAGCACCATGGCTGCGTCATAGGCGTAGGGCGAGTAGAGCTGGAAAGCGCCTTGGCCGAAGTGTTGGATGTAATCGGCTTTCCAGGCCTGGCCCTTCGGCAACTGGCTCAGGGGCACACCGCCCTGGGCGCAGATCGTGCCGTTGACCGCATTGCCAGCGAGCGTCGCCATGGCTGGCGCACAAATGCCGTCGCCACCCATGAGCGTGGCCTTCATCCCGAACTGACGCATCTGCCGCAACAGCGGGCCGGCCTGGCTGTACATGCCGCCATAGAACACGACGTCCGGGTGGAGGCCCTTGATGCGGGTGAGGATGGCGGAAAACTGCGTGGTCTTGTCGTCGGTGTATTCGTGATCCACCACCGTCATGCCATCGCGTTTGGCCGTGGCGGCAAACACATCGGCGACACCTTCGCCGTAGGCCGTGCGGTCGTCCACCACCGCAACGCGCCTGGCTTTCAGCGTTTGGTCGGCATAGTTGGCCAGGCCGGCGCCGAGAGCGTCGTCATTGGCAATCATGCGGAAAAACGTCTTGTAGCCCTGCTGGGCGATTTTCGGGTCGGTGGATGATGGCGTGATCTGCGGGATGCCCGCTGCGCTGTAGATGCGGGCCGCAGGGAAGGTGCAGCCCGAGGTCTGGTGGCCGACGACGCCGTTCACCTGCTCGTCCACCAATTTCTGCGCCACCAATGTGGCCTGGTTGGGTAGGCCCTGATCGTCCTCGGCGTCCATGATCCAGCGCACCGGCTGGCCAGCGATGCGGGCATGCTCCGCATTGAGCTTGTCGATGGCCAGTTGCACGCCGTTCACGGCGTCCTGGCCGCTGGCAGAGAGCGGTCCCGACAGTGGCACCGCCACACCGATGACCACGCGCATCTCGGCAGCCTGCGCGGCTGCGGTGCACAGCATCGGTGCGAGCAGTGCCGCCAAAACAGTGAGCTTGCGTCGAACGGCTGGGGTGTGCGGCATGGCTATCTCCGGAAATCAGGTCATCTGGGCAAGGCGCGGCGGCGACTTGCACCAGCAGCAGCGCGATGAAGGGCTGGTTCAGCGTAAGCAAAATTCGTGCGCGCGGTGTTGCCATTCGGGATGGCTCACCGCCGCAACGGGACATGCCATGCGCATGCGCGACGACCTCGCGCCATGCGCAGCAGGGCAGTGGCGCTGCTGCAGATCAACCCACCAGCCTGCCGCGGCGCACGCGCAGGCCACGCAGCTGCGCCGCACTCAAGGTTCCCGCTGAAGCAGCGTCTCTGGAAACCCTGCCGTTGTCCGGGCTGGCCACCTGCAGCGCAGTCAGCCCGCGGTGGGCGTGCGCGTGGCAAATGGCCAAGCCCAGCGCGTCGGCCGCATCCGGCCCCGGCTGGCCGGGCAGGGCGAGCAGGCGCATGACCATCTCCTGCATCTGCTCCTTGCTGGCGCGGCCGTAGCCGACGACGGACTTCTTCAGTTGCAAAGCCGTGTATTCCACCACCGGCAAACCGCTGGCGACCAGCGCTGCAATCGCCGCCCCGCGCGCCTGCCCCAGCAGCAGCGTGGACTGCGGGTTGACGTTGACGAACACGATTTCCACCACCGCGATATCGGCCCGCGCGTCCTGCGCCACCTGACTCACGCCCTCGAACAGCGTCTTCAGCCGATCCGGCAGCGTGCCCTTCGGAATGCGAATCGCGCCGCTTGCCTGGTAATGCAGCCGCTGGCCCCGGGTTTCGAGCAGGCCATAACCGGTGATGTTGAGTCCGGGGTCGATACCGAGGATGCGCATGGCGTGTATTGCACCACGGTGAGGGTCCACCGGCTCGGTTTCAGTGGCGGAAGTGGCGCACGCCGGTGAGCACCATGGCCAGGCCGTGTTCGTCGGCGGCGGCGATCACTTCCGCGTCGCGCATCGAGCCGCCGGGCTGGATCACGGCTTTGGCGCCGGCGGCGGCGAGCACGTCGACGCCGTCGCGGAAGGGGAAGAAGGCGTCGGAGGCGACGGCGCTGCCGCCAACCGCAAGCCCGGCGTTGGCGGCCTTGATGGTGGCGATGCGGGTGGAGTCGACCCGGCTCATCTGCCCCGCGCCGACGCCGATGGTCTGGGCGTCGCGTGCGAACACGATGGCATTGGACTTGGTGAACTTGGCCACGGTCCAGGCGAACAGCAGGTCGGCGATTTCGGCATCGCTCGGTGCGCGCTTGGTCACCACTTTGAGGTCGGCGGTGGTGAGCACGGCGTTGTCGGCCGTCTGCACCAGAATGCCGGAATTCACGCGCTTCACATCCTGCGCGTTGCGGCCCTGGGCCCAGGGGGTGGCGCCGTGGCGGTCCACCTGGGCAAGGTCGATGGCGAGCACGCGCACATTGGCTTTGGCGGCCAGCACGGCCAGCGCCGCGTCGCTGTAGGCGGGGGCGATGAGCACTTCGACGAACTGGCCGCTCAAGGCCTTGGCCGCGGCTTCGTCCACAGCCTGGTTGAAGGCGATGATGCCGCCGAAGGCCGAGGTGGGGTCGGTGGCGAAGGCTTTGCGGTAAGCGGCTTCGGCCGTGTCGCCCAGCGCCACGCCGCAGGGGTTGGCGTGCTTGACGATGACGCAGGCGCCGGTGGCGAAACTCTTGACGCATTCCCACGCCGCGTCGGCGTCGGCGATGTTGTTGTAGCTCAGCTCCTTGCCCTGCAGTTGCCGCGCCAGCGGCAGCGAGCCGGGGGCGGGATGCAGGTCGCGGTAGAACGCGGCGCTCTGGTGCGGGTTCTCGCCGTAGCGCAGGTCTTGCAGCTTGACGAAGCTGGAGTTGAGCCGGGCGGGATAGGTGGCTTGCGTGCCGTCGGCCTGCAGCGCGGACAGATAGTTGGAAATGGCGGCGTCGTACTGGGCGATGCGGTTGAACGCCGCCACCGCCAGGGCGAAGCGCGTGGCTTGCGACACCGCGCCGCTGGCCTCGAACTCGGCCAGCGCGGCCTCGTACTGCGCGCAATCGGTGAGCACGCTCACGCCCTGCCAGTTCTTCGCCGCCGAACGCACCATGGCCGGGCCGCCGATGTCGATGTTCTCGATCGCGTCTTCGAGCGTGCAGCCCGTCTTGGCCACGGTGGCCTCGAAGGGGTAGAGGTTGACCACCAGCCAGTCGATGGCCGCGATGCCGTGCGCGGCGATGGCCTGCATTTGCGCCGGCAAGTCGCGCCGCGCCAGCAGGCCGCCGTGCACCCTGGGGTGCAGGGTCTTGACGCGGCCGTCGAGCATCTCGGGAAAGCCGGTGTGCGTCGCCACTTCCGTCACCGGCAGGCCGGCCTCGAGCAGCAGCTTGGCGGTGCCGCCGGTGGACAGCAGCGTCACGCCTTTGGCGTGCAGGCGGCGTGCGAGGTCGAGGACGCCAGTTTTGTCGGAAACGGAGAGCAGTGCGTACATGGGGGTCGGGCAGAACTTGGGAAGAAGGGCTTCAGTGATGCGGGGTCGTCGGTGAGGTGAGATGCGCTGGAGCGGAGGTTCGGGGCGTGGTCTGGTCCTTGAGCATGGGCCCGGCATGTTCTGGCCAGGCCGCGCAGACCATGCCCGCACGCAACACCCGCACGCAACGCTCGCCGCGCGCAAGACGGCACTCATTTGATGAGCTTGTGGTCCTTCAGCTTCTTGCGCAGGGTGTTGCGGTTGATGCCCAGCCAGTCGGCCGCGAGCGACTGGTTGTCCTGGGTGCGGCGCATCACGGTTTGCAGCAGCGGTTTTTCCACGGTCTGCATCACCATGGCGTGAATGCCATGCGGCTCGGTGCCGTTGAGGTCGTCGAAATACGCATCGAGGCTGTCGATGACGCATTGCTCGAGGGAGGATTTCTTGCTCATCAGGCTGCTAAGGGAAGGAGGTCGGAGCTGCGTGCGCTGCTCAGCATGTCGAAATACGCCGCCACGGCGTCGCGCTGCGCCTGCGGCTCGGTCAAGGTGTTGAAGCCGGCGCGGAACGCCGCGGCGCCAGGCAGGTCGGCCACCGCCCAGCCCACGTGCTTTCGGGCGGTTTTCGTGCCAGCATCGCCATAGAACAGATGGTGCGCGTCCAGATGCTCCAGCAGCCACGCGCCTTGCTGCTGCAAGCCGGGAGGCGCGGGTTCGACGCCGCTCTCGAGCGCCTGGGCGATGTGGCCCAGCAGCCAGGGGCGGCCTAAAGCGGCGCGGCCGATCATCACCGCGTCGGCGCCGGTCGCAAGCATGACGGCGCGCGCCTTGGCGGCGCTGTCGATGTCGCCATTGGCCACCACCGGAATGCGCAGCGCCTGCTTGATGGCGGCGATGGTGTCGTACTCGGCGCCGCCGCCATAGCCCTGGTCGCGGGTGCGCCCATGCACCACGACCATCGCCACGCCGGCGTCCTGCGCGGCGCGGGCGATGCGCGGCGCGTTGCGCTCAGTGGTGCACCAGCCGGTGCGCATTTTCAGCGTCACCGGCACGCCCAGCGGCTGCATGGCCTGCACCACGGCTTCGACGATGCGCAGCGCCTGCGTCTCGTCCTGCATCAGCGCCGAGCCGGCCCAGCGGCTGCACACCTTCTTCGCCGGGCAGCCCATATTGATGTCGATGATCTGCGCGCCGCCCTCCACATTGGCGCGCGCTGCATCGGCCATGTCGGCCGGGTCCACGCCCACCAGTTGCGCCGCCACCGGGCCGGGTTCGCCGGTGTGGTCGCGGCGGCGCGAGGTCTTGAGCGTGTCCCACAACTCGCGCTTGGACGTGACCATCTCGCTGACGCAGTGCCCCGTGCCCAGCTTGCGCGCCATCTGCCGCCAGGGCAGGTCGGTGACGCCGGCCATGGGGGCGGCGAACACGCGGTTGGGCAGCACGAAGTTGCCCAGGCGCAGCGCGGCCGGACTGGCTTCGGTGGGGGCTTGTGGGCGTGGGGAGGACATGGAAGAAACGAGCCTGGGCGCGGCGTCCGCGCTGCCTGTTTTTTGTGCAGGAGGCGGATTCTAGTCCTGCGGGTTCGGGCCGCCATGCGTTCCCGCTCGCGCGTCTTGCGCGGGCTTGGGCGCGGCCTGCGCGGCGGTCTTCCGGCGTTGACGCAGAACACGCCACACACGCAGCTTGTCGGCGTCGCCCAGGGTGCTCCAGGCGGCAATTTCGTCCAGTGTGCGCCAGCATCCCTGGCAATAGCCGCTGGTGGTGTCCATGGTGCAAATCTGGATGCAGGGGGAGGGGACGGACATGGCGTGAGGCTGGGCGGAAGCTTGCGGCGCAAGGCCGGGGGCATGTCGGCTGCGGGTTCAGGCGACGGGCGCTGTCGTGACGGCGCTGGGCGCAGCGCCCAGCCAGCGTCGCAGGTCGTCGGGCGCCAGCGGGAACACCGCGTGCGGGTGGCCGGCGGCGGCCCAGATGCGATCGAAGCGCCACAGGCTTTGGTCGATCAGCGCCAGCGGCGGCTCGCGATGCCCCACCGGACTCACCCCGCCAATGGCGAACCCGGTGCGCGCGCGCACGAAGCCGGCGTCGGCCCGCGCCAGCGCGCCCACCTGCCGCGCCACCAGCGCTTCGTCCACGCGCCGGTCGCCGGCGCACACCACCAGCACGGCGCGGTCGCTATCGACATGACGGAAGACGATGGACTTGGCGATCTGCCCGAGCTGCACGCCCAAAGCGTCCGCCGCCTGCTGCGCGGTGCGGGCGGCGGCGTCGAGCATCACGGGCGGCGCGTCATGGCCCAGGGCTTGCAGCGCGGCGGCAACGCGCTGGGCCGAGTCCGACGACACGAACATTGAGGACTCAGGGGCAGGATGCGTCATGGCCATGGACGCAGCCCACGTCGCGCAGATGCAAGCCGCAGCAGGCCGCGGCCCGGTTGATGCGGGCGGGCGTGCAGGTCCCTGTCGTTCCACATGGCGCTGCGCTTCATCGGGGCGACTCAGGCTGCGGCCTGCGCGGCAGGCGCCTGGGCGGAGCGCGCGTTGTTGTCCGTACTTTGCCACTTCGTCAGCAGCGCCCGCCCGGCGCGGCTGTTGTTCGGGCGGCCGATGCTGCGGCTGATGAAATCGCCGGCATCGACCACGGCGCGAAGGTCCACGCCGGTGTGCAGCCCCAAGCCTTGCAGCATGTAGAGCACGTCTTCGGTGGCGACGTTGCCGGTGGCGCCTTTCGCATAGGGGCAGCCGCCCAGGCCCGCAACCGAGGCGTGGAAGATGCTCACGCCCGCCTGGAGCGCGGCGAGGATATTGGCCAGCGCCTGGCCGTAGGTGTCGTGGAAATGCCCGGACTGACGCTCGATGGGAAAGGCTTTAGCCGTGGCCTCGAACACCGCCTGCACCCGGCCCGGCGTGCCCACGCCGATGGTGTCGGCGATGTCGATCTCATCGCAGCCGAGCGCGGCCATGCGTTGCACCACATCGACCACGGCGGCGGGCAGCACCTCGCCCTGATACGGGCAGCCCAGGGCGCAGGAAATGCTGCCGCGCAGGCGCAAGCCGCTGGCCTTGGCGGCTTGCGCCACGGGCTCGAAGCGGGCGATGGATTCGGCGATCGAGCAGTTGATATTGCGCCGGGCGAACGCCTCCGACGCGGCGCTGAACACCACCACTTCGTTCGCGCCCGCAGCCAGTGCCGCTTCCAGCCCCTTCAGGTTGGGCACCAGGGCCGAATACACCGTGCCGGGGTGGCGGCGGATGGCGGCCATGACCTGCGCGCTGTCGGCCATTTGCGGCACCCATTTGGGCGAGACGAAAGCCGCGGCTTCCACATTGGCGAAGCCCGCGGCGGAGAGGCGGTCGATGAGTTCGACCTTGACCGCCAGCGGCACCGGGTTGGCTTCGTTCTGCAGCCCGTCGCGCGGGCCGACTTCGACCAGCTTGACATGGCGGGGAAGGGTCATCGGGCTCATGCTCATCTCCTCGTGTTCTCGAACAACATCAGCTTGGCGGACGGGCCGTCGTGTTCAATACCCCAGCCGCGCGTCCACCACGCCGCCGGGACGTTCGCCGCGCTCGATGGCGGCGATCTTGCGCATCACCTGCGCCGCCGCCGGGCCGACCAGGGTTTGCGCCGCCACATGCGGGGTGATGCGCGCACGCGGGTGGCGCCACAGCGGGTCATCCTGCGGCAGCGGCTCGGTGGTGAACACGTCGAGCGTGGCACTGGCGAGGTGGCCGCTGTGCAGCAAGTCGAGCAAGTCATCCTGGTCGAGCACGGCGCCACGGCTGGCGTTGACCAGGTGCGCGCCTTTCGGCAAGTGGCACAGCGCAGCGTAGTCCAGCAAGCCGCGGGTCTGCGCGGTGAGCGGCAACAACACCACCAGCACCCGGGTCTGGGCGAGAAAGGCGTCGAGCCGGTCCAGCGGGTAGATCGGCCAGGGGGCGTCGAAGCCGGCGCGCGCCTGGCCGCTGCGGCTGCAGGCCAGCACCGGGAAGTCCATCGCCGCGACGCGTTTGGCGGCGGCAAATCCCATCTGCCCCAGGCCGAGAAAGCCGATGTTGAAACTGCCGCGCGGCGGCAGCACCAGCGGCTCCCAGCGGCCCTGGCGTTGCAGCGCGGCGTAGTCCGCCATGCGGCGCCAGGCGTGCAGCACGGCCTCGCTCACATAGTCGGCCATCTGCCGGCCCATGCCGGCGTCTTCCAGGCGGATGAGCGGCACCCCGGGCAGGCTGCGCTGCATCTGCGGCAGCACGGCGTCGACTCCGGCGCCGAGGTTGAACACGGCACGCAGGCCGAGCTGGCTGCTCAGCCAGTCGCTCGGGGGATGCCACACCAGGGCGAAATCGGCCTGGGCTTCGGGCTCGGCGCTGGCGTCGATGACCTCGACCGCCAGCTTGAGGTCGGCGGCATGCTGCACCAGCGCCTCGCGCCAGCGGCGAAACGGCTCATCAGGATCCCAGACGGCGAGGCGCATGCGCGAGGGGTGGATGGGCGGGCCAGGGTCGATGGGCTCAGGCGGCGCTGCCGGTCGTGGTGACTCCGGCGGCGTCCTGTTCGCTCGCCTCGGCTGCCCGCATGCGCAGCAGCAAAGCGCCCTCCTGAATCTGCTCGCCCACGGCAACCAGCACGGCGTCGATCACGCCGCCATCGCTGGCCTGCAGCGTGTGTTCCATTTTCATGGCTTCCAGCACCAGCAGCGGCTGGCCCGTTTGCACCGTCTGCCCCGGCGCCACCAGCACCGCGGCAATGCGTCCGGGCATGGGCGCGCTCAAGCGGCCATTGCCGCCAGCGCCGCTGGCGGCATGGGTGCTGGCTTCACGCAGCGACAGCGCGGCGTGGCCGTCCGACGCGAACACATGCAGGCGCGCGGGTTTGGCTGCCTGGCTGCCGTTCCGGCTGTCATCCCGGTTGTCGTCCTGGCGCACGACATGCGCGCGCAGCGTCTGCTCCCCCCAGCGGATCGACAGCGCCAGCTCGTTCGGGCCGCTGGGTACGGCATGCCAATGCAGCGGCTGTGGCTGCGACGCCGCCAAGGCCAGTCGCCAGCCACCTTCGGCGCCGCGCATCAAGCTGGCCGGCAGCGCATGCGTGCCCCACTGCCAATGCAGCTCGCGTGCCGGCAGCACGCCGTTGCTCCAGCCGTCGCAGGCGCTCCAGGGGTCGAGGGTTTGTTGCGCGCGCTCGGCTTCCAGCAGGGCGCAGGTGGCGGCCAGCGCGGCGTGTTCGGGCGCCAGCGCTTCGGCCAACAGCGTGCCCTGCTCGCGGGCGATCAGGCCCGTGTCCATGTGGCCGGCCATGAAGGCGGGCGATTGCACCAGGCGGTGCAGGAAAGCCGCGTTGGTGTCGGGCCCGACGATGCGCACGGCGCGCAAGCCCTGCGCCATGCGCGCCAGGGCTTGCGCGCGGGTTTCTCCCCAGGCGATGAGCTTGGCGATCATCGGGTCGTAATGCGGGGTGATGGCGTCGCCCTCGCGCACGCCGCTGTCCACCCGCAGCGCGGCAGGGTTGCCGTCCACCTTGAAGGCCACATGCGGCGGCAGCTCCAGGCGTGCAAGCCGGCCGGTGGATGGCAGAAAGCCGGCGGCAGGGTTCTCGGCGTACAGCCGCACTTCGACTGCGTGCCCATGCGGCATCTGCGGCGCTGCGGGCAGCGGCTCGCCCGCGGCCACGCGCAACTGCCACGCCACCAGGTCGAGCCCGGTGATCATTTCCGTCACCGGGTGCTCCACCTGCAGCCGGGTGTTCATCTCCATGAAATAAAAGCTGCGGATGCCGCCGGCGCCATCGCCTTCGGCAATGAACTCCACCGTGCCGGCGCCGACGTAGCCCACCGCTTGCGCCGCGGCCACCGCGGCCTGCGCCAGCGCGGCGCGCTGCTCGGGCGTGAGGCCGGGCGCGGGCGCTTCCTCCACCACTTTCTGGTGGCGGCGCTGCAACGAGCAGTCACGCTCGAACAGCGCCACGGTGTGGCCGTGGCTGTCGGCGAACACCTGGATTTCAATGTGGCGCGGCTTGGCCACCAGCTTCTCGATCAGCACCGCATCGTTGCCGAAAGCGGCCTTGGCCTCGCGCCGGCACGAGCCCAAGGCAGCGGCGAAGTCCGCCGCCGCCATGACTTCGCGCATGCCCTTGCCACCGCCGCCGGCGCTGGCCTTGATCAACACCGGATAGCCGATGCGCGCCGCCTCGGCCGCGAGCAGTGTGTCGTCCTGTTCGGCGCCGTGGTAGCCCGGAACCAGCGGCACACCGGCCGCCTGCATCAGGCGCTTGGACTCGGCTTTCAATCCCATCGCATGGATGGCTGCTGGCGGCGGCCCGATGAAGACCACGCCTGCATCCGCGCAGGCTTGCGCAAACGCCGCGTTTTCGCTCAGGAAGCCGTAGCCCGGATGCACCGCCTGCGCCCCGCTGTCGCGCGCGGCCTGCAGGATGCGCGCGGCGTCGAGATAGCTCTGCGCCGCAGGCGCCGGGCCGATGCAGATGGCTTCGTCGCAAGCCGCCACATGCGCCGCCTGGGCGTCGGCCTCGGAATACACCGCCACGATGCGGATGCCGAGTTCGCGGCAGGTGGCAGCAACGCGGCAGGCGATCTCGCCGCGGTTGGCGATCAACACTTTCGAGAACATGTCAGCAGGCCTCCAGTCTGTGCGCGGCGAGATCGCCTGCGGCGGCGCTGCGCGCCCCTTGCGGGGACACTGGTCGCCGCGATTGGCGATGAGCACTTTCGAGAACATCTCAGCAGGCCTCAGAAAAGAAGAATTGTTCGCGAACCCGATGGTTGACTTTTGCAGCTCAAGGCTTGTCTTGAACATGCACATCGGTCACATCGTGCATCGGCGGCAGCGGGCGTGGCGAGGGGGCGGGCGGCATGGGCGGGCCGGGTTCGGGGCGGCCGCTGAACAGGCGCACCATCTTGCCGAGCAGGCCGCGGACGAAGCGAAAGCTCTTGCGCGCCAGCCACACCATGGCGATCAGGGTCAGCACCAGGGCGACGAAGAACACCAGCGGGTGCGCCCAAGACAGCCACAGGCCGCCGAGCACCAGCGCGTCTTCGCCGAACGAGGCGCCCACATTCGAGAATGGTTCGGGCGAGGTGTTGATGGCGGCGCGGGTGGTGAGCTTGGTGCCGTGGCTCACGGCAGCCAGGCTGCCACCAGCCGCTGCCGCCAGTGCGGCGACGAAGCCGTGGTTGAGCCCGAACACGCTGGCCGCGAGCAAGGCGCCCATGGGAATGCGCAAGAGCGTGGAGATGAAGTCGAGCAGGCTGTCGACGCCCGGAATCTTGTCGCCGATGAACTCGGCCAGCGCCAGCACGCCGGTGATGCCCACCGCCACCGGACTGGCGAGCACTTGCAGCCCGCCCGGCAGATGGACCCAGCCGGCCAGCCCCGCCACGCCAACGGCGAACAGCACGAGAAAAGCGCGAAAGCCGCTGGCCCAGCCCAGCGCGGCGGCGAGCGCGAGCAGTTGAAGGGTGTCGGATGCGGGCGGGGTCATGGCGGCGCTGGCCTGCGTGGATCAAAGCGTCAAAGCGCGGTCTGCATCGGAATGACGCGACGTGGAGCCGGGGCAGCTTGCGGCGCAGCAGCCTGCACGCCCGTGGCCCGCAGCCCGAGCCGCGCGAACAAGGCCCGGTCCGCGTCGACATCGGCATTGCCCGTCACCAGCAGGGTGTCGCCGTAGAAGATGGAGTTGGCGCCGGCCAGGAAACAGAGGGCCTGGATGCCGTCGCCCAGTTCCTTGCGTCCGGCCGACAGCCGCACCCAGGCGCGGGGCATGGCGATGCGCGCTGCGGCCACGGTGCGGACGAACTCGAAGGGATCGAGGTCGGCGGCGTGTTCCAAGGGCGTGCCGGCAACGCGCACCAGTGCGTTGATCGGCACGGATTCGGGGTAGGGGTCGAGGTTCGCCAGCTCGGCCAGCAGGCCCGCGCGGTCGCGCCGGCTCTCGCCCATGCCGACGATGCCGCCGCAGCATACATGCATGCCGGCCTCGCGCACCGCGTGCAGGGTGTCGAGCCGCTCCTGGTAGGTGCGGGTCGTGATGATGCTGCCGTAGAACTCGGGCGAGGTGTCGAGGTTGTGGTTGTAGTAGTCCAGCCCGGCGTCGGCCAGACGCTGCGCCTGCGCGGGTTGCAGCATGCCCAGGGTCATGCAGGTTTCCAGGCCCAGGGCTTTCACGCCCTCCACCATGGCAGCCACCTTGTCGATGTCGCGGTCCTTGGGTTCGCGCCACGCCGCGCCCATGCAGAAGCGGCTGGCGCCGGCGTCCTTCGCCGCCTGGGCGTTGGCCAGTACCAGATCCACGTCCATCAACTTCTCGGCCTTCACGCCGACGTCGTAATGCGCGGATTGCGGGCAGTAGCCGCAGTCTTCGGCGCAGCCGCCGGTCTTGATCGACAGCAGCGAGGAGAGCTGCACCTCGGTGGGGTCGAAGTGCGCGCGATGCGTCTGCTGCGCCTGCCACAGCAGTTCAGGCAGCGGCAGGGCGAGCAGGGCTTCGATGCGCGCGGGAGTCCAGGAGGAAGAGGTGGTCGTGGTCATGGCGGTTTGCGAGACGAATTCAGGAGGGCTGCGCCCAGGAGGGTTTGCGCTTGGCGAGGAAGGCGGCGATGCCTTCGCGCCCTTCGGCGCTGGAGCGGGCTTCGGCAATGCGTACTGCGGTGTCGGCCAGCAGCGCCTCGTTCAGCGGGCGGTGCGCCACGTCGGCCAACAGCCGCTTGGCGGCAGCCAGCGCCTGGGGCGAGGCGGCCAGCAGCGCCGCACACCATTGTTGCACCTGGGCATCGAGCGCGGCGGCGTCCGTCGCGACCTCGTGGATCAGGCCCGTCTGCCGCGCCGTGGCGGCGTCGAAGACCTCGGCGGTGAGGCTGTAGCGCTGCGCCGCGCGCGGCCCCATCGCCCGCAGCACATGCGGGGCGATGGTGGCGGGAATCAGCCCGAGCTTGACCTCACTCAGGCAAAAGCGGGCGGACTGCAGCGCCACGGCCAGATCGCACGCCGCCACCAGGCCCACGCCGCCGGCGAAGGCGTCGCCCTGCACCCGCGCGATCACGGGCTTGGGGCAATCGGCGATGGCGCGCAGCATGCGGGCGAGCTTGAGCCCGTCGTCGCGGTTCTCGGCGTCGCTGTAGCCGGCCATCTCGCGCATCCAGTTCAGGTCGGCGCCGGCAGAGAACGCCGGGCCATCGGCCGCCAGCACGACGACGCGCACCTGCGGCGCGGCGCCCAGCTCGATGAAGGCGGCGTGCAGCGCGGCGATGGTGGCGGCGTCGAAGGCATTGCGCACCTCGGGGCGCGCCAGCGTGACCGTGGCGACGGCGCCGTTGCGGGAAAGGTGGATGGGTGCTGCGCTCATTGCTGTTGCTGCTCCTGTTGGCGGCGCTCGGCCTGCAGCATGTAAATCAGGTCGAGTTCGGGGCAGGTGTGGCCCATCATCGTCAGTGCGGCGGTGATCTGGCCGCGATGGTGGGTGCCGTGGTTGAACACATGCGCCAGGGTGGCGGCATAAGGCGCGGTCACCGGCACGCCCTTGCTGCTGGTGTAGTTGAACGAGCCTGAGAAGCGGTCTTCCGGCAAGGCTTCGATGAACGGCCCCCACGCCTGTGCCGCGGCGAGCAGGCGTTGGGCCAGCAGGGCGCGGTCGGGCTCGGCTTCCTGGTCGAGCGCGATGCCGCTTGGCGAAATGCCGAGCGCGAAGCGGCTGAACCACAACTGGTGCTCACCGACCAGCAGATGGTTCAAGGTGCCGTGCACGCTCTTGAAAAACAGCCCGCAATCGCGCCGGTAATCGGCCTCCGGCAGCGCGGCCACATGCTCGTCGAGCAGCTTGCGCGCGGCCCAGGCGTGGTAGCGGGCCATGGTGCGTAGATGGTTGCGCAGGTTGGTCATGGTCGAGGCTCCATGGATCGGTGGCGACGGGGGCGGCAGCGGGCTCAATGCGCCTTGAACTGCGCCAGTGCGGGCGCGGTCATGGTGGGGTGGAATTCCACCAGGGTGTATTCGGCCACGCCTGCCGTGTAGAAGGGGTCCTCGTGCATCATGGCCTCGGCCGCATCGCGGCTCGCGGCCTGCGCCAGGATCACGCCTCCGGTGCGCGGCTCCATGCGGCCCGACATGAGGAAGCTGCCGTCGGCGTAGCGGCGGCGCAGGTATTCGCGGTGCGCGGCGAGGTGGGCTTCGACCTGGTCGAGCGGGCGGATGTACTTCAGCAGGATGAGGAACATGGTCTGAGCGTGCGTTTGCAGGGCAGGGGATGTGTATGGATCAGTGCCGCCAGACCTTGAGGCCGCGCAGGTCTTCCATCACGTCGAAGTCGGCATCGTCGTGCAGCAGGGCGTGGCCGTGCTCGATGCAGTAGCTGGCTTGCAGGATGTCGATGAGGCTGCGGATGGTGTAGCCCATCGCGCGCAGCAGGCGGTCGTGCTGCACGGCTTGCAGGGCGTTGTGCTCGCCGCCGATGTCCACCGTGGTCAATTCGGCCAGGGTCTTGCGCGCGGCGAGGTGGTCGCGCTCGTGGCGGAAACCGCGCAGCACTTCGAACAGCACCAGGTCGGCCACGGCCAGCGGCGCCATGTCTTCGAGCAGCCAGGCGAGCTGGTCGGTCTGCCGGGTCGTGCGGCCGTTGAAAAAATCGATCCACACCGAGCTGTCCACCAGGATCATTTCGCCGCCTTGCCCCGGGTCGCCGCGGGGCCGTAGGCGTTGCGCGATGCCTGCACCATGGGCGGCGCGGCATCCGCGGCCAAGGGATCTTCCCAGCGCAGCTTGCCGCGCAGGGCGAGCAAGTCGCGGTAGGCTGCCTGCCTGCGCAGCAGCTTCAAGCCGGCCTCCACCGCGTCCTTCTTGGTCTTGAACGGGCCGGCGCGCATCGCCGCGTCCATGAGTGCGTCGTCGATGTCGATGTTCGTGCGCATGATGTGTGTGAAATGATGGAGTGATACACATTGTAGGCTTCTGCCTCACATCCGGAACACCCCGAAGCGGGTTTCGGGGATCGGCGCATTGAGCGCTGCCGACAGCCCCAGCGCCAGGACGCGGCGGGTCTCGGCGGGGTCGATGACGCCGTCGTCCCACAGCCGGGCGGTGGCGTGGTAGGGGTGGCCCTGGGTTTCGTATTGGTCGCGGATGGGCGCCTTGAAGGCCTCCTCCTCCGCCGCGCTCCAGGCGCCGCCCTTGGCCTCGATGCCGTCGCGCCGCACCGTGGCCAGCACGCTGGCCGCCTGCTCGCCGCCCATCACGCTGATGCGCGCGTTGGGCCATATCCAGAGTTGGCGCGGGCCGTAGGCGCGGCCGCACATGCCGTAGTTGCCGGCACCGAAACTGCCGCCGATGATGACCGTGAACTTCGGCACCGCGGCGCAGGCCACGGCCGTCACCATCTTCGCGCCGTTGCGGGCAATGCCTTCGTTCTCGGCTTTTTTGCCGATCATGAAGCCGGTGATGTTCTGCAGGAACACCAGCGGCACGCGGCGCTGGCAGCACAGCTCGATGAAGTGCGCACCCTTCAGCGCCGACTCGGAAAACAAAATGCCGTTGTTGGCGACGATGCCCACCGGCATGCCCTGGATGTGGGCGAAGCCGCACACCAGGGTGGTGCCGTAGCGCGCCTTGAATTCGTCGAGCTCCGAGCCGTCGACGATGCGGGCGATGATCTCGCGCACGTCCAGCGGCTTGCGCAAATCCAGTGGCGCCAGGCCGTGTAGTTCCTCGGCCGGGTAGGCGGGGGCGCGTGGTTCGCGCAACTCCAGCCCCTGGCGCTTGTCGGCTGCGGCGGGCAGATGGCCGACGATGCGACGGGTGATCGCCAGCGCCTCGGTGTCGTCGTGGGCGTAGTGGTCGGCCACGCCCGAGAGCCGCGTGTGCACGTCGGCGCCGCCCAAGTCTTCGGCGCTCACCACTTCGCCGATGGCGGCTTTCACCAGCGGCGGGCCGGCGAGGAAGATGGTGCCCTGGCCCTTGACGATGACCGACTCGTCGCTCATCGCCGGCACATAAGCGCCGCCCGCGGTGCACGAACCCATCACCACCGCAATCTGCGGCACACCCGCAGCGCTCATCGTCGCCTGGTTGTAGAAGATGCGGCCGAAGTGGTCGCGGTCGGGAAACACCTCGTCCTGATTGGGCAGATTGGCGCCGCCCGAGTCCACCAGATAGATGCAGGGCAAGCGGTTTTCGCGGGCGATGTCTTGTGCGCGCAGATGCTTTTTCACCGTCATCGGGTAATAGGTGCCGCCCTTCACCGTGGCGTCGTTGCACACCACCACGCACTCGCGCCCTTGGATGCGGCCGATGCCGGTGATGATGCCCGCGCCCGGCGCGGCGTCGTCGTACAGGCCCAGCGCCGCCAGCGCCGAGAACTCCAGGAAAGGCGTGCCGGGATCGAGCAAAGCGGCCACGCGGCTGCGCGGCAGCAGCTTGCCGCGCGCGGTGTGCTTGGCCCGCGCGGCCTCGCCGCCGCCCAGGGCCGCCAGGGCCAGCTTGGCGCGCAAGTCGTCGAGCAACGCGCGCATGGTTTGTGCATTCGCGGCGAAGGCGGCGCTGCGGAGGTCGATGCTGGATTCAAGACGGGGCATGGCGGGAATTCGGTCCTGGGGGAGGCAAGGGCTTGCGGGTTGGCGGCTGGCCGTATGGCCGTGAAGTTGTCGAGCCGGATTCAGGCCGTGCGCTCCGGCTGCACGCCCAACTCCCGCTGCATGGCTTCGCGAATCTTGAATTTCTGCACCTTGCCGGTGATGGTCATTGGAAAGCTCTGCACGAAGCGGATGTGGCGCGGGATCTTGTAGTGCGCGATCTGGCCTTTGCAGAACTCGCGGATGTCGTCGTCCGTGGGAGACGTGCCAGCTTTGGCGATGATCCAGGCGCACAACTCCTCGCCGTACTTCGCATCGGGCACGCCCACCACCTGCACGTCCTGCACCACGGGACAGCGATAGAGGAATTCCTCCACCTCGCGTGGATAAATGTTCTCGCCGCCGCGGATCACCATGTCCTTGATGCGGCCGACGATGTTCACATAGCCCTCGGCGTCCATCGTCGCCAGGTCGCCGGTGTGCATCCAGCCCTCGGGGTCGATGGCCTCTTGCGTCTTCTCCGCATCGCCCCAATAGCCGTGCATGACCGAATAGCCGCGGGTGCAGAGCTCGCCCGGCGTGCCGGGTGGCACGGTGGCCCTGGTTTGCGGGTCGATGATCTTCACCTCCAGATGCGGCTGCACCTGGCCGACGGTGCTGACGCGCTTGTCCAGCGGCGTGTCGGTGGAACTTTGGCAGCTCACCGGCGCGGTTTCGGTCATGCCGTAAGCGATGGTGATCTCGCTCAAGTGCATATCGCGCACCACCCGTTTCATCACCTCGGTCGGGCAGGGGCTGCCGGCCATGATGCCGGTGCGCAGCGTGCCCATGTCGAACTCCGCGAAGCGCGGATGGTCGAGCATGGCGATGAACATGGTGGGCACGCCATGCAGTCCGGTGCAGGCCTCTTCCTGCACGGTCTGCAGGGTGAGCAAAGGGTCGAACCCATCGTTCGGATAAACGATGGTGGCGCCATGCGTGAGGCATGCCAGGTTGCCCAGCACCATGCCGAAGCAGTGGTACAGCGGCACTGGAATGCACAGCCGGTCGGCCGCGGTGAGGCGCATGGCCTCGCCGATGAAATAGCCGTTGTTCAGGATGTTGCTGTGGGTCAGCGTGGCGCCTTTGGGGAAGCCGGTGGTGCCGCTGGTGAACTGGATGTTGATGGGATCAAACGCGGCCAGCTGCGCCGCCGCCTGCGCCACCATCGGGTCGGCGCCGCTGCCTTGCGCGAGCCAGTCGGCGAAGCGCAGCATGCCGGGTTCGGCTTCCAGGCCAAGATGCACCACGAGGCGCAAGTCCGGCAGGCGCGCGGCGCGCAGTTCACCCGGAGCGCAAGTGGCAAGCTCCGGCGCGAGTTCGCGCAGCATGGCCAGATAGTCGCTGGTCTTGAAACGCGTCATCGTCACCAGCGCGCGGCAGCCCACCTTGTTCAGCGCGTACTCCACTTCCGATGTGCGGTAAGCCGGGTTGATGTTCACCAGGATCACGCCCACCTTGGCCGTGGCCAGTTGCATCAGCACCCATTCCACGCCGTTGTGCGCCCAGATGCCGACGCGGTCGCCCTTGCGCAGGCCGCTGCGCAACAGGCTGCTGGCGAGCCGGTCGACCTCGCGCTTGAGTTCGGCGTAGCTCAGGTGCAGGCCCTGGTGGCGCGACACCAGGGCCTCGTGCTCACCCTGGCGCGCGGCCATCGCATCGAAGAAATCGCCCAGGGTCTGGGTGATGAGCGGCGCGAGCTTGTCGCCGCAGGCATAGCTGGTGGTGAGAACGTCGGTCATGGTTGTCTCCAGGGTTCGGGTGCGGCGCTCGGGCACCGTCTGGTTGGATGATGGCAAGACTTCAGAATCTCGCCGTCAGCCAGGCGTCGAGCTGGGGCAGGCGGTCCACGCCCCAGAAAGGCTCGTCGTCCACCACGAAAAATGGCGCGCCGCACACGCCACTTTGCAGGGCGCGATCGACATTCGCCTTGAGCTGGGCCTTGATCTGCGCATCGCCGCACCAGGCATCCACCTGCGCCGGCTCCAATCCCAGTTCCCGCGCCAGCTCGTGCAGCACTGGCATGTCGCTGATGTTGCGGTTGTGCGCAAAGTAGGCGCCGAAGCAGGCATGCACCCAGGGCGCGGCCTTGTCGGGGTGCTCCCGTTGCAACCCGATGACCACGCGCGCGGCCTGATAGGTGACCACGGGGAAGCGCTCGGGATGGAGATAGGGCACGCCGAGAAAACGGGCCGAGCGCGGGATGTCGATGAGGGCGTAATCGCCCTTGATCGGCTGGTCCACCAGCGCCTTGGCGCCCGTTGCTGCGAACACCGGCCCCAGCAGGATGGGCACCCATTCGATGCCACGGCCGTGCTTCGCCGCCAGCGCCTCGATGCGGGTGCTGGCGAGGTAGGAGTAGGGCGAGGTGAAGTCGAAATAAAAGGTGATGGGGCTGACGGGCATGGTGAGTCTCCGGGGGCTGTTCCCGACGTTATAGCGCGCGGGCGATGAGCATTTTCTGCACATCGCTGGTGCCTTCGTAAATCTGGCAAACCCGCACGTCGCGCCAGATGCGCTCGACGGGGAAGTCTTCCACATAGCCGTAACCGCCGTGGATCTGCATGGCGTCACTGCACACGCGCTCGGCCATGGTGCTGGCCAACAGCTTGGCCATCGCAGCTTCTTTCAGGCAAGGCTGGCCGGCATCCTTCAGGCTGGCCGCGTGCCACACCAGCTGCCGCGCCGCCTCGATCTGCATCGCCATGTCCGCCAGCCGGAACTGCACCGCCTGATGCTCGACGATCGGCTTGCCGAACGCGCTGCGCTCGCGGGCGTAGCGCAGGGCCGCCTCGAACGCCGCATGCGCCATGCCCACCGCCTGCGACGCAATGCCGATGCGCCCGCCTTCCAGACCGGAGAGCGCGATCTTGTAGCCCTCGCCTTCGGCGCCGATGCGGTTTTCCAGCGGCACGCGGCAGGCGTCGAAGCGGATCTGCGCGGTGTCGCTTGCGGTCTGCCCGGTCTTGTGTTCCAAGCGTTCCACGACATAACCCGGCGCATCGGTGGGCACGATGAAAGCGCTGATGCCCTTCTTGCCCGCAGCCCGGTCGGTGGCCGCCAGCACGATGGCGACACCGCCGTGCTTGCCGCTGGTGATGAACTGCTTGACGCCGTCGAGCACGTAGCGGCTGCCATCCAGCCTTGCGCTTGTTCGCAAATTCGATGCATCCGAGCCAGCCTGCGGCTCGGTCAGCGCGAACGCCCCGATCGTCTCGCCGCGCGCCACCGGCTTGAGCCAGCGCTCCTTCTGCGCCTCGCTGCCCCAGGCCATCAAGATCGAACACACCGGGCAGTTGTTCACGCTGACGATGGTGCTGGTGGCGCCGTCGGCGGCGGCAATTTCCTCGATCGCCAGCGCCAGCGCCAGATAGTCCAGCCCGGCGCCATCCCATTGTGTTGGCACGGCAATGCCCAGGCAGCCGAGCGCGGCCAGGCCTTGCAAGGCCTCGCGTGGGAAGCGGGCCTCTCGCGCCCAGGCGGCGGCGTGCGGCGCGATTTCCGCTTGCGCGTAGTCGCGCACCGCGTCGCGGATGAGTCGGTGGTCGTCGGAGAGCAGCATGTCAGTCGGGCAGCTTGGCGGTCACTTCGATTTCGACGCGCATGCGAGGGTCGATCAAGCCGCAGATTTGCGCCGTCGCGGCCGGGCGTGCACGGGCAAAGTGCTGGCCGAAGATGGGCGCGAGCTGGTCGAACAAGGCGGCGTCGGTCAGCAGGTAGCGCACCCGCACCACATCGTCCAGCGTGCAGCCAGCCTCGCGCAAGGCGGCGGCGATATTGCGAAAGCATTGCCGGGTTTGCTCCGCCGCGTCGTCGCTGATGGTCATGGCGGTGTAGTCGAAACCCGTGGTGCCGGAGACATGCACATAGCGGTCATCGACCACGGCGCGGCTGTAGCCGGCAAGGGTCTCGAAGCTGGAGCCGGATCTGATGTGTTTGTTCACAGCAGTTCCACCGCCATGGCGGTGGCCTCGCCGCCGCCGATGCACAGCGCGGCCACGCCTTTTTTGAGCCCGTGCTTGCGCAGTGCGCCCAGCAGGGTGACGACGATGCGCGCGCCACTCGCGCCGATGGGGTGGCCCAGCGCCACGGCGCCGCCATGCACGTTGACGATGTCGTGCGGCAGGCTGAATTCGCGCATCGCCGCCATGGTGACGGCGGCGAAGGCCTCGTTCACTTCCCACAAGTCCACGTCGGCCGCCTTCCAGCCGGATTTGTCCAGCACCTTCTGGATCGCGCCCACCGGCGCGGTGGTGAACCACTCCGGCGCCTGCGCGTGCACCGCATGCGAGACGATGCGGGCGATGGGCTTGCAGCCCAGCTTGGCGGCGGTGGATTGGCGCATCAGCACCAAGGCGGCTGCGCCGTCGGAAATGCTCGACGAGGTGGCGGCGGTGATGGCGCCGTCTTTCTTGAACGCGGGCTTCAGGCCGGGAATCTTGTCGAGCTTGGCCTTGAACGGCTGCTCGTCGCGGTTGATTTGTGTGTCGCCGCCACGACCCGCCACGGTGACCGGCGCCATTTCCCAGTCGAAGCTGCCGTCCTCGTTTGCTTTCTTGCTGCGCTCGGTGGAGGCGATGGCGAAGGCGTCCATCTCGGCGCGGCTGAAGCTGTACTTGCTGACGCAGCTTTCGGCGAACACGCCCATCGCCTTGCCGCCGCCGTTTGGTGAACGCTCGTAGGCGTCTTCCAGGCCATCGAGCGCCATGTGGTCGTAGAACTGGGTGGCGCCATACTTCACCCCCTTGCGGACGAAGGCCAGGTGGGGCGCGTTGGTCATGCTCTCCATGCCGCCGGCCACCATCACATCGGCCGAACCCGCGGCCAGCATGTCGTGGGCGAACATCATCGCCCGCATGCCCGAGCCGCACATTTTCGACAGCGTCACGGCCCCGGCGGATTGCGGCAGCCCGGCCTTGAGCGCGGCTTGCCGCGCCGGGGCCTGGCCCTGGCCGGCCATGAGGCAATTGCCCATGAGGACTTCGTTCACGGCGTCGCCGGCAATGCCGGCACGTTGCACGGCAGCCGCGATGGCCGTGGCGCCGAGATCCCAGGCGGGGACGGCGGCGAAGTCGCCGAGCAGCCCCCCGATGGGGGTGCGCGCGGCGGAAACAATGACGATGGGATCGGAATTCATGATGCCTCCAGAGCGGTTGTTGAAAGGGGTGCCGCGCCCACCGGCGCGGACGCGGACTGCGCATGCCGATGGCCGAAGCGGCGCGTCGTGTCATACGGAAACACGTCGAACACATGGCCCTCGCGCGTGCGCTGCTGTTGCTGCTGCCAGTACGCGGCGTCGAGCAGATCGGCGTGGTGGCGCATGAAGACCTCGCGCACCTTGGGGTTGCCGAGCAGGAAGGTGCCGAAGGTCTCGGGAAAGATGTCGTGCGGGCCCACCGGGTACCAGGGCTCGGCGGCCATTTCGTCTTCTTCGCAGCGCGGCGCGGGCACGTGGCGGAAGTTGCAGTCGGTGATGTATTCGATCTCGTCGTAGTCGTAGAACACCACCTTGCCGTGGCGCGTGATGCCGAAGTTTTTCCACAGCATGTCGCCCGGGAAAATATTCGCCGCCACCAGGTCCTTGATGGCGTTGCCGTAGTCGATCACCGCCGCCTCCAGTTGCGCCGGCGTGGCCTCCTGCAGGTGGATGTTCAGCGGAATCATGCGCCGCTCGATGTAGCAATGGCGAATGATGAGCAAATCGCCTTCCTCTTCCACCAGCGAGGCGCAGGTGGCCTTGAGTTCGGCAATCAGCTCGGCATCGAAGCGCTCGCGCGGGAAGGCCACGTTGGAATACTCCAGCGTGTCGGCCATGCGGCCCACGCGGTCGTGCTGCTTCACCAGCAGATACTTGGCCTTGATCTTCTCGCGCGTGGTGTCTTTCGGGGCGGGGTAGAAGTCGCGAATGACTTTGAACACGAAGGGAAACGAGGGCAGGGTGAACACCAGCATCACCATGCCCTTGATGCCCGGGGCGGTGGTGAAGCGGTCGCTCGAATGCCGCAAGTGGTAGAGGAAGTCGCGGTAGAACAAGGTCTTGCCCTGCTTGGCCAGGCCGAGCGCGCTGTACAGCTCGGAACGCGGTTTGCGCGGCATCAGCGTGCGCAAAAACTGCACATAGGCCGAGGGCACCGCCATGTCCACCATGAAGTAGGCGCGGGCGAAGGAGAACAGCAGCAGCAGGTCGTCCTCGTGCAGCAGCACGGTGTCGATGACGAGCCGGCCGCGCGCGTCGTGCAGGATGGGCAGCGCCAGCGGAAACTCCCAGAAGCCGTTGATGATCTTGCCCACCACATAGGCGCCCTTGTTGCGGTAGAACAGCGAGGACAGCACCTGAATCTGGAAATTGCTGCGCAGCCGCGCGCCCTCCAGCCGCCGCTCCACGGCCTCCAGCACCTGGTCGATGTCGCGCTCCAGATGCTCGAACGGAAGCTGCAGCAGGTGGTTGTGGATGATGCGCACCAGCGTGTCGCGCAGGGTTTCGCGTGTGGGGTAGTAGGCGCGGAAGGTGGGTTGCGCGGCCGGCTCGTCGTACTCGATGTATTCGGTGGAGAGGGCCGGACGCACGAACAGGATGTCGTTGTGGAAATGCTGCCGATGCAGGATCTTGGTCGTCACCGAATTGAAGAAGGTTTCGGCCAGCTCGGGTTGCAGATGGTTGGTCAGCAGGCCAATGTAATGCAGCTTGGCCTGGTGCCAGATGGCCGTGTCCAGATGTCCGGCGTCGAACTCGGTCTGCAGCCGCTCGGTGGCTTCGTCCACCCGGGTGTCGTAGAAGGCGATGCGCTCGCGCTGCGCCCGCTGCTGCCCGGCCCAGTCGGCCGCCTCGAACCGCGCCTTGGCCTCGCGGCTGACCTCACGGAACAGGCGGTAATGCTTGTTGAAGCCGTCGAGCATGGCGCGGGCGATGGCGAACGCGACATGCGAATCCAGCCGGGGTGGAAATTGGTTCATCGGGCGCGCCCACAAAACAAGAACGTCTCCGACTGTACCCGCGCCCGCGTTTCAGTTTCAGGAACAGGGCCGGGCGCCATGCCCCGCGGCAGCCTGCGTGCTAGGCTGAACGCCCTTGAGTTGGACAGGCTGGCCCGCTGCGTCGCAGCAGAACGCAAGGCAGGTGCGGCGAGTCGCACGGTGCGCCATGCCCGGTCAGCCCCATCACCCATCTTCACATTTTCAGGAGACACGCCATGCCCGGACTGCTTCCCGATGTCGACCCCGACGGCCTGCTGGAATATTCGGTCGTCTACACCGACCGCTCGCTCAACCACATGGCCAAGCGCTTCCAGCAGGTCATGCGCGATCTGTCCGACATGCTGAAAACCGCTTACAACGCGCACCAAGCCGTGATCGTGCCCGGCAGCGGCAGCTTCGCGATGGAAGCCGTGGCGCGCCAGTTCGTGCAAGGCCAGAGCGCGCTCATCGTGCGCAACGGCTGGTTCAGCTACCGTTGGTCGCAAATCATCGAGATGGGCAAGCTCAGCGACAAGGTGACGGTGCTCAAGGCACGCCGCACCGCCGAGGCCAGCGAGTCGCCCTTCGCCCCCGCGCCCATCGCCGAGGTGGTCGCCGCCATTCGCCGCGAGCGCCCCGCCGTGGTGTTCGCGCCGCATGTGGAAACCTCCGCCGGCCTGATCTTGCCCGACGACCATCTGCGCGCCATCGGCACGGCGGTGCGCGAAGTCGGCGGCCTGTTCGTGCTCGACTGCATCGCTTCCGGCGCGATGTGGGTGGACATGCAGGACAACCTGGTGGACGTGCTCGTCTCCGCGCCGCAAAAAGGCTGGAGCGGCCCGCCCTGCTGCGGCTTCGCCATGCTGGGCGAGCGCGCCGTGGCCAAGCTCGACACCACCCAGAGCGACAGCTTCACCTGCGACCTGAAGAAGTGGCAGCAGATCATGCAGGCCTACGTCAAGGGTGGCCATGCCTACCATGCCACCATGCCCACCCAGGCGCTGGAGCAGACCCGCGATGTCATGCGCGAAGCCTGCGCCATCGGTCTGCCCAAGCTCAAGGCGGCGCAGATCGAACTCGGCCGCGCGGTGCGTGCCTCGCTGGAACGCCGTGGCGTGAAAAGCGTGGCGGCAGTTGGTTTTCAAGCTCCAGGCGTGGTGGTGAGCTACACCCGCGACCCCGAGATCCAGAACACCAAGAAGTTCGCCGCCGCTGGCCTGCAAATCGCTGCGGGCGTGCCCCTGGCCTGCGACGAGCCGGCCGATTTCATGAGCTTCCGCCTCGGCTTGTTCGGCCTGGACAAATGGGCCGACGTACCCGCCGCCGTGCGTCGGCTGGAGGCCGCGTTCGACGCCGTGGGCCTGGTGCCGGCGCCGCAGACCCGGCCGCAGATGGCGTGACACGCTTTGCATGCGCGCAGCCATCGACTCAGGCCGTTTGCGCGAACAGTTCCCGCCCGATCAGCATGCGGCGGATCTCGGACGTGCCGGCGCCAATTTCGTACAGCTTGGCGTCGCGCCACAGCCGCCCCAGCGGGTAGTCGCTGATATAGCCGTTGCCGCCGAAGATCTGGATGCCTTCGCCCGCCATCCAGGTGGCTTTCTCGGCGCACCAGAGAATGACCGCGGCGCAGTCCTTGCGCACGCCTCTGGCGTGGCCGTCGCCTAGGGCGTCGAGGTTTTTGCCCACCATGTAGAGCAGGCTGCGCCCGGCTTGCAGCGTGGTGTAGAGGTCGGCCAGCTTGGCCTGGATGAGCTGGAATTCGCCAATCGCCTGGCCGAACTGTTTGCGTTCATGCGCGTAGGGCACGACGTTGTCCATCACCGCCTGCATGATGCCCACCGGCCCCCCAGCCAGCACCGCGCGCTCGTAATCCAGCCCGCTCATCAGCACGTTCGCGCCGCCGCCCACGCTGCCCAGCACGTTCTCGGCGGGTACCTCGACGTCCTGGAACACCAGTTCGCCGGTATGGCTGCCGCGCATGCCGAGCTTGTCGAGCTTTTGCGCCACGGAAAAGCCCTTGAATCCCTTCTCCACGATGAAGGCGGTGATGCCCTTGCTGCCCGCGGCCAGATCGGTCTTGGCATACACGACCAGGGTGTGCGCGTCGGGCCCGTTGGTGATCCACATCTTGGTGCCATTGAGCACGTAGGCATCGCCGCGCTTGTCGGCGCGCAGCTTCATGCTGACCACGTCGCTGCCCGCGCCCGGCTCGCTCATGGCCAACGCGCCCACATGCTCGCCCGACAGGAGCTTGGGCAGGTAGCGCGCCTTCTGCGCGGCATTGCCGTTGCGCCGGATCTGGTTGACGCAGAGATTGGAATGCGCGCCGTAGCTCAAGGCCACCGAAGCGCTGGCGCGGGAGATTTCTTCCATCGCCACCATGTGAGCCAGATAGCCCATGCCGCTGCCGCCCTCCAACTCCGGCACGGTCACGCCGAGCAGGCCGAGGTCGCCGAACTTGCGCCAGAGGTCCATGGGGAACTGGTCGCTGCGGTCGATGTCCGCCGCGCGCGGCGCGATCTCGGCCTGCGCAAAGTTGCGCACGGCCTCGCGCAGCGCGTCAATGTCTTCGCCGAGTTGAAAGTCCAGTCCGGGCAGGTTCATCGCGAGTCTCCTTGGGTATCGTCTTGTTCGTGGCGTGCGTTGTTTGCCGCGCGCCTCCGGGCGGTGGTGCTCAATAGCCTTTCGTCACCGGCATGATGGTCTGTTGCATCACGGCGCACAGCGTCTCGCGGCCATCGTCGGCCTGGTGAACCACGTTCGCCGCCGTGATGATGATGCGCCGGCCGGCGCGCACCACCCGCCCCCGCGCCAGCAACGCGCCGCCGCTGCAGGCCGCCAGGAAATTGATCTTGTACTCCACCGTGGCCACCTCCATGCCTTCGGGCGCGACGGTCATCGCGGCGTAGCCGGCGGCAATGTCGGCCAGCGCGCCCATCGCCCCACCGTGAAAGCTGCCCTGCTGCTGGCTCACGCGCTCGGAGTGCGGCAGCCGGAGGTCGGCCCTGCCATGCGCCAGATGCTCGATGCCCGCGTCCCAATGCCGCATCAGGCCTTGGCGCGCAAAGCTCTGCCGCACGGCGGCGTCCTGCGTCGGGGAAAGCGCAGCGGCGGCTTCCTGCGCGCCCTGGGTTTCGGTGGGTGGCTGCTGCATGGTTCGGTGCCCGGGATGGTGGCAGGTGCGGATGGATGGTCGCGTTGATGGAGAATTTGATTGACGTTTACGTTAACGGCAATCGTAGCAGCCGGCTGAAGCGGATGTCGCGCGCTGTCCCCTACCGGGCCTCCCTGGCGCCTTGCTTCGCCAGCAGGGCGCGAGCCTCGGCTTCATAGCCGCCAATCTCATCCAGCGTGGTTTGCAGTTCGGCCATGCGCTCCTCGATGTCGCGGCGGTGCGCGCCCAGGACGTCCAGGAAGCGGCGCAGTTGCGGCGCAGTGTCGCGGGGCGACTCGTACATCGTCACCAGTTCCTTGATCTCCGCCAGACTCAGCCCCAGGCGCTTGCCGCGTTGCGTGAGTTTCAGGCGCGTGCGGTCACCTTGCGAGTACACCCGCTGCCGTCCCTCGCGTTCGGGTTGGAGCAAGCCCGCTTCCTCGTAGAAGCGAATCGCGCGCGGCGTGAGCTCGAACTCGCGCGCCAGTTCAGCGATGGTGTAGCGGGGTGGCAGCGGTTTGGCCATGGGGAGCGCGGGCTGGAAGGTCGGGACCGAATTGACGTATACGTCAAGTGTAGTCAGAAGGTCTGCAGCGGCCGATCGGCAATCGGCGGCAATCGGCCCTGGCCTGAAACCGCCTGGCCTGGCGCGCACAATTTCGGCTTTGGCCATACGCTTTGTTCTCCCCGCCTTGCTCCACCCGCCTTGCTTCACCCGCCTTGTTCCACCCCCCCCCCTTGCTCCACCCATATCCCAGCCCATGTCCGAGCCCACCCCGCTGCAAACCCGGGAGCAATACAGCGCCGCCTACGACAACTCCGCTGCCGTGCCCAACGCGCAGTCCTTGCTGCACGACTTGCTGGGACGCAGCCAGGCCGCGTACGCGCAGCATGACTGCACGCGCAACATCCCTTACGGCCCGGGTCCGCGCCAGGTGTTCGACTGGTTTGCACCCGCGCCGCCAGTGCGAGCGGCCGGCGCCGCCAATGCCGCGCCCATCCTCGCCTTTCTCCACGGCGGCTACTGGCAATGGCGCAGCAAGGATGATTTCGCCTGCATCGCCACCGGCCCGCTGGCAGCCGGCTTCCATGTGGTGCTGGGCGAGTACACCCTGGCGCCGCAGGTGCGCATGCCCGACATCGTCGCCGAAGTCGGTTTGCTGCTGGACGCGCTGCAGTCCCACCCCGGGCTCGGCCAGTCGCAAGGGCAGCCGCCGCGCATCGTGCTGGCGGGGCATTCGGCCGGCGGTCATCTGGCCGCCATGCACCGTGCCCACCCGGCGGTGGCCGCGGTGCTCGCCATCAGCGGTCTGTTCGAGCTGGCACCGATTGCGCGTGGCGCCCTCAACGACGCCTTGCAACTCAGCGAGGACGAGATCGCCGAGTGCAGTCCGCAGCGCCGCATCCGGCCCGGCCGCATCACCGAGGTGGCCGTCGGCGCGGCCGAACTGCCTGAACTGCAGCGCCAGAGCCGTGCCTATGCCGCAGCGCTCCAGGCCGCAGGCGAGCCGGCGCAGTTCCACGCGCTGTCCGGGCGCAACCACTTCGACATCCTGCACGAGTTGGAGCGGCCCGAAGGTTCGCTGTTGGCCCTGGCGCGTGCCCTCGCGAAGCATGCGGGGCTCGGCGCAGCCGGCTGACGCTTTATGTCGCATTCATGCGCGAAATCGGTCGGAGTGTGACAAAACATGGCAATGCCGCACGGGCTTCCGGCGCAAAATTTCGACGTTTTTGTGACAAGTTGCACGTCCAGCCCTAATTTCCGCATGGCGCAACTCTTGCTGCTCGCCCAGTGCCCCCACCTGGGGGCCAGCGGCGTGTCCAGCGCTACCCCATATCCAAACCAAGATCAGAGGCACGCCATGCTGCAAGCCAAGCGCCCACACCCGCGGCGAAACCGACACCGCAGCGCCAGCGGGGGTTTCACGCTCATCGAGTTGATGATCGTGGTCGCCATCATCGGCATCCTCGCCGCCATCGCCATTCCCGCCTATCAAACCTATGTGATTCGCGCCCAGGTTTCCGAGGGGCTCTCCCTTGCGGGTGGCACCAAGCTGGCCCTGGGGGACTTTTACGGGCAGAAAGGCTATCTGCCGGCGAGCAATGCCTCGCTCAACCTGCCCGGCACCATCCAGGGCAACTACGTCAGCAACGTCACCATGCGCAGCGCTGGCGTGATTCAGGTTCAGTACGGGCGCAAGGCCAACAGCGACATCCTGGGCAGCACATTGCTGCTCTCCGCCCGCACCAGCGCCGGCGCCATCGCCTGGACCTGCGTCTCCGGCGGCAGCCAGCCCATCGCCACCGCGTACCTGCCAACCTCCTGCACCTGACCCCTCAGCCACGCTGCCGCACGCGCGTGCGGCACGAGCTGGCACGCAATCTGCTAGATGAAGAGTGAACAAGTTGTGTTGTTCTCTCATCTCCGGGACTTTCGCCCGCCGCAAGGCGGGCTTTTTCTTGGCGGGACCGCGGCCGCTGACCGGCACCGGCACCGGCACCGGCAACATCCAACCACCCCATGGCGAGCCCTTGGGTGCCGAAGGCGGCAAACGCCACGGTACCTGGGGGCATTCGCGCATCGCCCTCCCATCATCATTCACGGCAGCTGCAAACAAACTGTTGCAGCGTGAGCGGGTGGTTTTTCCTAGGATGCAGGCATCGGGCGCCAAGCTTCGGAGCCTGGCATTTTGGGAGGTGATGGTTATGCAAATGCGACATCTGGGCATCAGCGGTCCGCTGGTGTCCGCGCTGGGCCTGGGCTGCATGGGCATGTCGGAGTTTTATGGCCCGGCGGATGAGGCGGCGTCGATCGCCACCATCCACCGCGCGCTGGACCTGGGCGTGAATTTCCTCGACACCGCCGATATGTATGGCGCGGGGGACAACGAGGAACTGCTGGGCCGCGCCTTGCGCGGGCGCCGCAACCAGGCGGTGCTGGCCACCAAGTTCGGCAACGTCAGGGGGCCGGACCGCAGCTTTGCCGGGGTCAACGGCCGCCCGGAGTATGTGCTCCAGGCCTGCGACGCCAGCCTGCGCCGGCTCAAGCTCGACGTCATCGATCTGTACTACCAACACCGCGTGGACCCGCAGGTGCCGATCGAAGAGACGGTGGGGGCGATGGCCGATCTCGTGCATGCCGGCAAGGTGCGCTGGCTCGGTTTGTCGGAGGCGGCGCCCGCCACCATCCGCCGTGCCCACAAGGTGCACCCGATTGCCGCGCTGCAGACCGAATACTCGCTATGGAGCCGCGACCCGGAAGGCGAACTGCTCGACACGGTGCGCGAACTCGGCATCGCCTTCGTTGCCTACAGCCCGCTCGGGCGCGGCTTTCTCACCGGCGCGATCCGCAGGCAGGAAGACCTCAGCCCCGGCGACTGGCGGCTGCATTCGCCGCGTTTCCAGGCCGACGCCATTGCCGCCAATCTGCACCTGGCCGACACCCTGCACGACATGGCCGCCGAGCGCGGCTGCACCGCGGCGCAACTGGCGCTGGCCTGGCTGCTGGCGCAGGGCGACGACATCATTCCCATCCCCGGCACGCGGCGCATCAGCCGCCTGGAGGAGAACCTGGGCGCGCTGAAAGTGCCGCTGTCCACCGACGACCTGCTGCGCATCCATCAGGCCATGCCTCCGGGTGCGGCCCAGGGCACGCGCTACCCCGAGGCGGCGCTGAAGGCGGTGAACCGGTAGCTGCCCGACAGGGCTCCGAGCCGGCTCGATGCTCCCCTCGCGCCGTGGGGCGCCGAGGGAACGGCATGCGTCAATCCGGCCAAGCTGCCGCAACCGAGGTGGATTCAGACTTGGCCCGGGCGTAGAGTGGAGGTGGCCCGACCGGCCGTTCACAACAACACCACACCCACAAGGCGCCACGAGCGCCGCACTACACGGAAACCGCCATGCTGCAAAAAGCCAGCCCGAAGAATCCCCTGTCCTACATCGACCCCCAGCCCGACAGCCCGTGGCAGACCTATCTCGCCCAGGTC